>CAZSAA010000007.1:0-1514 GCA_964604915.1 uncultured Gammaproteobacteria bacterium | reverse complement strand
GTGCGCCTGCTCACCTTCACCTACGTCTTCTCTAAGTATATTTATCTCCTGTTCGTGCCAGCTAATCTGCATATGGCTTATGAAATAGAACCGGTAGTATCCGTCTGGTCCTGGTCCGTGTTTTCGTTTGTCATACTTGGGGTATTATTCGGCTATCTCATCATCCGATCGTGGAAGAAGAATCGGCTGGTATCGTTCGGGCTAGCCTGGTTCCTCATCCTTCTGCTACCGCGTACCAATATCATTTCCATCAACCGTCCGCTCTATGAGCATTGGCTCTATCTGCCGATGGCCGGTTTCTGGCTGGCTATTTTGGCTTTGATTGGAAAGGCGATCGGTATATTGGCCAAACGCAGGAAGGATATTTTACGGATTATCGCTATCGCTGTCTTCGTTGCTATCATAGTCATTTTAGCTACACTCACTATCCGGCGTAACCGTGATTGGCACGACCCTATCACCTTTTATGAAAAAAATATCCGCTATACCCCCAACAGTTATATCCAACATAATAATCTTGGCATGGCCTATGCCGCCGCCGGCCGCCTAGAAGAAGCAGAAAAAGAATATCGACGCTCGCTCGAACTGGACCAACGCTACCCCCAGGTGTCCTATAATCTCGGCAACGTCTTAGCGAGCCAGGGGAGGTTGGAAGAAGCAGAAAAAGAATATCACCGTTCTATCGGGATTAGCTCGGAATTTACCTTACCCTATGTCAGCCTTATCCGCCTAGCTATCGCCCAACAGGATGTGGTCGCGTTGGACGAAACTATTTTATTGATGGAAAAAAACTTTCCGCCGGAATATAGTCTCAAGCAAGCATTCTATGCGTATTACGCTTTGGGGAATGCGGAAAAGGCTAGGGTGATCGGCCGGCAATATCTGAGCTTGTATCCAGGGGATGAGGAGATAGGGTTGATGATGTTGGAGATGAGATAGAATATTGCGCATATTTGGAGTAATATTTAGGTATGGATTGGCCAAAAATAAAATTTATAAATATTCCCTTATCCCAAGAAATTGATTGGATGCATGGTTTTTTATTCCAGAACGAACGAGGCTGGGAAAAGTATATAATCCAGCGACATCCTGATATTAAAAAGGTTTTTTCTTTTGAAAAAGAAGATAAACAGATAGAGTTTTTAAAGCGCTATATCTCAAAATTCAGGAAAGAGCATAGAGAGGATATCGAAATGAATAGGAAGAAGTACGAAAAGGAGTGACAGAAGATTGATATGAAATTTTTTTTGGCCATTTCTGATATTTTGCAGATTAGATGGCCAAAGAATAGGAAGATTACGGCAATGATTTCTATTAACCCCATTAGCCCCCGTTTTTTAGAAAAATGGAGTTTTTCGTTGGCGTATAATTATAAAAGGACATCTTATGCGATGGAGGTTATTATGCATGAATGTTGCCATTTTTTATATTTTGAAAAATGGAAGCAACTTTATCCCAATACTGATCAGAAAAAATTTGAATCGCCATATATAGAGTGGCATCTGAGCGAAATC
>CAZSAA010000006.1:32635-35552 GCA_964604915.1 uncultured Gammaproteobacteria bacterium | reverse complement strand
TTCTATCAACAACCATTAATTTGCTTTGTGCTGCTGTCGTCCCAATTCCCACATTTCCGGCGTTGCTATTGAATATATTGCTCCCGTTCTGCGTCCAGTAACCGACCGTCGAGCCGGAACCGCCCGCAATGACCGAATCGACGTAGTTCTTGGTAGCCGCGTGGTCGGAAGCAGAGGGAGTACCGACGATAACGGGCTGGTTGAAGGAAGCGGCGCCATTGACGAATAATTTGTATGAAGTAGCGGTAGTACCGATGCCGACATTGACCGCGAACAGGTTGCCAGCTACATTCTGGTTGCCCAGGATGTTAAGGGCATAACTGGTAGAGGTAGCCGTATTAATACTAAAATACCCATCCAGCCTATCTCCCCCGTTATTCTTCCAAACGAAGTCCTTAGCCAGGTTATTCCACTCGACCGCGGACAAGGTGCCGTTGGTCGGCTTGCCATAATCGTTTAGCGCCGCCGCAGAAACCGTCCCGACACCGGTCATCTGCGATGTAGCACATAACAAAAAAACCAGCGTCAACAGGCGTTTTATACTAAGTCGGGATGGCTTTGCTTTCGTGTATTTCACAGCGTTCTTGAATGCTTCCATTATACCATTTCTGGCTGATTTGGGAAGTATTTTTTACGCTCCTCCCAGCTTAGCCAGAACAACTCACCTAAAGGCTCAACTTAGGCGGTCATTCCGGCTTTAAGATGGCTTCGAAATCCAGCTTATCCAGCTCTCGCATGACCTCTTCGTCGGATAATTCTTCGGTAAAAAAGATAGTCTGACGATTCTCTTGTTTATCCAACCGAGCAGTTTCCCAATTATTCAAGATATTCTCCTGACTGATAGTTTTCCTAATTTCTTTCCGCCTTACCAACTCCAACACTTCCTTTATATCCACCTTCAATTTCCTAGTGATCATCAGGTAATCGTAATAATCCCGGTATCTCGCTCGATCATTCATGGCTCGGATCTTTTCCGCGGTAATCTCCCTGATATCCATTACCCGCACTTTCGTATCTACTCCATAAATATTCTTATAATCCATCTCGACCGGCGGCAGAACCACATTCTGCAAGAAATCAATCTCTACTTTCAGGGAAGCAGCTTGGCCGAGACCGCCAATGTACTGTAACTTCTCGATCTTTACCGTCGCTCTAGAAACGTAATCTTTTTTCACGGACAAGAAATTGAAACCGGAAAAAATATCTTTCACTTCATCCAACCCTATCTCTTCTGCGTTACTGGAAAAATCTAGATCCTCAGAAAATCTCAATTGCGGAAGATAGACATGGTGCAAGGCGGTCCCACCCTTAAATACCAGCCGACAGCTTATGGCCGAATCAAATATGATTTTTGAGATAACTGCCAAGAAATAATCTTTTTCTGCTATAGCCAAAGGATACCTAAAATTTTGGTTGTTTAAGATGGTCAATTGATCCCTAGAAATCAATGGGATGTTGTTGGACATAAGAGTTAGGAATATTAATTTTTCTTAAGACGTTTATCAATATAGATCTTCCACTTAGCGTCGTACGCATCACTCCCAGCCGTCATGAAGCTGTGACTCTTATTATCTCGTATTCCTTCGTGTAGTCGGCTGGAATCGATACCCGCTAAATCGAAGATGACTCCGAGCATCCTTCTGGCAGTTATAGAACACACCTGGCTGATCTGAACTAACTTATCCATATCGAAATCATCCCTATACTCCCTTAGTTTCTCAATTACTAGATCAACACTATGCAAATCTCTCCGATAGGTCAGAAAATCTAGAACCGCCTTTTCTTTGGAGGCAATATTTACGAGCCTACCATCGATATTATAGCGTTCGAAGCCAAAAAATAGGCCTTTCTTAAATTTTATATACTTAAATATCCAATCAGACAATTGCCTGGAGTATGCCCTCTTCTTCCCCACGGAAGTTACCAATCTAAGATATTGATCAAAGAGACCGTGAAATTGCCAAGCGCCCTCAAAAGATACGTAAGAATCTTCATCAAGAATCTGGGCGATGGTAAGCTGGCTTAACTGGATGCTGCCACGCCCAGCGATATTAGAAGAAATGACAAAAATACCTCTTTTAACCCTTATTAACCATCCTTTTTTCACTAACTTCGAGACAAAATTTTTCACCTCCTGCCGCCCCATATCGTGACTTAACTTTTCATAAATAGCGCTAAAATTGACGATATTTCCATAATCAGCCAAAAGCATTTCTATCACTCTCAATTCTTTACTAGATAATGTTGTAGTATATGATTTGTACATAAAGTAATATTATTTATTATACTTTCTATACATATTATACATTAGATGATGAAATACGTCAAGACCCTCTTTTTGCCTGTTAACTATTCTCCAAATATTACGAAAAACTAACCCACAATCCAACTAAACGATTAAACTGACTTTCATTTTTCTCCGAGAATAATGTAACTTGACTTTCATTTTGGTCGGACTATTATACAAATTCAAGACGCTTAAAATATCCTCACTCGACTAACGGGATGGATTAAGTCTCTTTTCCCCCTCCGATAAATAATTATCCGGATTGACTATCTCCCGGCCAGTCTCCCCTTCCAATTGGCGCCTGGCCTGGCCGGAAATCCGGCCACCCTTCTTGGCCGCCAGTTCATTGGGGTCATACCCAATTGCTTTCCTGGTTTCCGCGATCTGGCGGGTAGAAATTTCCGCCAAGGCGGTAAATATCAATTCGGCGTCGCTCATATGATCGCGAAGATTTTGATTTTCCAAACTTTTCAACTCCTTATGCGCCTTGACTGAAAGGCCGCTCCATTCCTGATGGATAATATTGGCAAGCTTGGCATAATCCCCTTGTTTTTCCCCGCCGTGGCCAGACCAATAATCGGTGAGCTTGTTCTTAGTTTCCACCCCCAGCGTCCTCTGCTCTATCCACTT
>CAZSAA010000006.1:4293-32535 GCA_964604915.1 uncultured Gammaproteobacteria bacterium | reverse complement strand
CTGCCAATTCCGGATCGACAGTTTCTCTCATTCTTTCATAGCCGACCTTGGCTAACCACAACTTGAGAGGCTCGGCCTTGGGGGAAGGAACGGACTGTACTAAGCGGAATATGGTCTCCACGTCAGCGGCATCCGCAAATCGCATCTTCCCATCGGGAGCTATCATTTTCAAACCGTTACATTTTGTAACGGTTTCACTTGAACCTTCATCGATTAACCTCTTTTTAAGCACTCTCCAATAAATCTGAGGGTTTTGGCTATCCGTCAAGATCCCAACGATATCCACCACGCTCGCCCTATGCCTGACTGCCCGATTGGATAAAGGTCGCCTTTATAGCCATTGACGACACCTAGGTCAGAGTAGTAAGGGAAGATGTTAAAAATCCGTTTAACTATTGCTAACGCCCCGACCAGAACTTGGACCGATCAAAAAACCTCCGTTGGGACAGAGGTTCCTTATTTCTGATATGCAATATTAATTTCCCGCCATGGGAAATAGGCCTAGAAACTCACTTCTACGCTGCGCCGAGTACGGTCATAGCTACCCAGGCCCGTGAAGGTTATCTTAGGGATCTTTTCCGTATAGTTGACGGTATAGGAAGAACCGCCCGGCAAGACATATTCTCCCAGAATATTATCACGATGCGTGAGCGCCAGATTTATCGACTGATTCTTCCTCACTTCATAGAGCACCCGCTCTGCCCCGGCCTCGGCGGCGAAATAGGCCTTGGTCGATTCAGACTGGACACCACTCGTCTTGATGGCGGCGATAAGGACGGAAGAACCGCCAAGCGCCACCACGAGCACGGAGGTGAGAATGAAAAGCACGAGCAGCAGGGCGCTACCCGATTTCTTCCCCCTTTTAGTTTTTCCCATCATCATTCTCATCTTCTTTATTTATAATACCTCGAGGTAAGGCTGGTCTGGATAACCATCTCCTCGCTATACTGCTCCGCCCCGATCGCCTTGGCCCGTAAGCTGATCGTGACGATGGGCTGGCCGAGCGTCCCTTCGGTGATGCGGAACTTCAGGGCACTCACATCAATCTTGCCCGGCGAAATATAGTCAGACGTGCCATTGCGGCTTATCCGGAACCGAGATACACCATCAAGGTCGTGGGCGAGATAATAGGCAACGCACTCGTCATGGTAATTCTTGAGATAGAGGATATCGCCATAGGCGTTGGTGGAAGTAGCGAAGGCCCTGGTCGAAGGAACGTCCGGGCAAGCGTTCTCTTCGTCTTTCTGGGCCATCCTAATCTCTTTCGAGACTACCTCCAAGAAATATTTCAGGTTCTCTTGGACATTCTGGCTAGATATCGCCCGGCGCTGGCTCTCGACCACAATCTGGAAGATGCCGCTCGCGGAGAGGACGATAACCACGAAAAGGACGGTAGAAACTAACACTTCCACCAACGAGAATCCCTCCTTGTTTTTGCCACTATTTCCAATCATATAGCATCGTTTCTAAATGATAGCTGTAGTCCTTGTCACGGTCCTCCCAGCTTATATCCGCACTGATAAGGGCGCTCGAGGTCGCCGCTTCCACACTAACCTTGCGATAGAAAGCGGACGCTTCATCGCCCAGCCCGCTTGTATGGTCATAGAAACCGTCGCTGCCGACATATAATTGGCAGCCTTGGCCAGTCGTGGAAACCGGGTTGGGATTGACATAGTCCAAGCAATAGCTGCCGGTGCCCATACCATTTAACCAAGCCTCGCCTTGGCGCCAATTAGAATCGCGGACATGGCGCATCAACTCTATCCCCTCTTGCGCCAGGCTATAGGCGGTCATGGCATTACGGTTGATATAGCGGACCTGCATGCTCTGAACGATAAGGGCCATGACGCCGATAAGGCCCATGGAGATAACGAACAATACCGCCATCACCTCGATGAGAGAAAACCCGCTTCTATTCCCCTGTCTAGCCATATCTTTCATATCCATGTCAATCAATAACCTCCGCTAATCCCAAAAAATTGATGCGGATGGTCTTAGTGCTGCTTGACACCGTCTCCCGAAGTCTTACAGTGACCCAAGGAAAAGTCGTGCCGCCGGCTTGGCTGATCAAAGTAGTGGGGTCAGGCGGCAAGAAAACGATATGCGCCGTACCTACCGCATTGCCCAGGCTGATCTGATCTACCCGGATGGTCGCTGGCAACTGGACGGTCCGGCCGCCATAGACGACGTTGTCCTCCCCGACATCAAAGCGCCGGTTACTATTATTATCGGCAAAGATGGTATAGGTAGAACTAGCCGTAGTGCTGAAAAATATCCCCCAGCCGCCGGCGGGAGCTTCCCCTTGATATTCAAGCAGTCCCAGGGCATTGGCCTGGGCCTGGCGGATATCGGACACCGCCGTCTGACTAGTCATAATGATATCGGTGCGCCTAATGTTAGAATGATAATTAGCGATGAACAGGGTGCTGATAAGGGCAATGACGGCGATGCTGGTTAAGAGCTCGATTAAAGTCATGCCGGATTGGATAAGCCGTATCTTCATATTATCATTCCGCCTTCACTTCCTTCCAGATAGGCAGATCGAAATTGATCTCCAACAAAGGACTGGAAGTGGAACACATGTAATTATCCGCATCAGTCACGGTCAAGGTGACGGTCTTAGGGTTGAGGTCATAGAAACGCATAGCGGTAGAGGAGGCATTAGGGTTGTCTATCTCGGCAAAGGCACTGCAGGTCCAGAGGTAATCGCAGACGCCATCGTTGCAAATCTGCGGGGTATTAGGCAGGGCGGAACTATAGTATGAAGAATTACTAGTGAACTGGGTGCTCGAGCCGATCAAAATGTCATGTGGATCCCAATCGAATAGAGTATCTGGGAATTCATGCTTATACGCAGTGAAAGTATAATACGGATCATCAGGATTGGCCGCCGTATTACCCAGCACGTTATCGGTAATCACATGTCCTTCCCGGGTATCAAACTGCACGAACGGCTGGGCGACGTCATCCTCGTCCCAAAGCATCAACCACCAATAGTACGGGGTATTGTAATTAGGCGTGAAGGCGCATAAGGGGCCGGGGCAGATATATTGGGTCGCGTTGCCGACGATCTTGCCGGAATCATAAAGCGGCGTGCTGGTGCTATTTACCGTATTAGCCACGATACGATAGGCGCTCTGGATACCAGCGCGCTTGACCCATTTGAAAACCGACTTACGGGCACCACCTGAACAGGCTTCACTATAGCTCCAATTCGGCGCAGAAATCGACTTTACCTCGACCTTCCACATATAGACCTGATAATCATTGGTACCGCAGGAATCATCATCGTGGCAGTCGAAACTTATCGCTCCGATCGATGAAGAAGCATAGCCGCTGAAATATCCGGGCGATGGTGAAAGATAGTTGCTGATGCTCGTCTGAGGCGCCAAGAGACTATTTAGCTCTATCCATATCCCGCTCGAGACTACCCGCCCCCAGCCATATACCCGCTGGTCCGAGTCGTTATAGCAAGCAGTGCAATTATTGGAAGCATCACACTGATTCTGACAATGGGTATTAAAGGCATAATTATCCGGCGTAGCCGTACCTTCAAACTCTATATAGCCGAGAATGGGATTCCAGGCTTCACCAGAAAAATTATTATCGAAGTCGATATTAACGCCATGGTCAGATAACTCGCAAGGCCCGACGTGGAAGACGAAGGGGAAGACGAAGGGAAAAGTTCCGGCAAAATCATCATCTAGACAATTGAAACTAATGAGACCATAGAGCTCGGTATAAGCGCGTCCGCGTACATTATGTTCAGTAGAAGCCGAAGCTTGACCAGGCCAAAAAACGCCAGCCAGAAAACAAGCGGAAAGGAACAACATGCTTAGCGATCCGATCTTTTTCATCCTTTATATTATACCATCTTTTTGCGCTTTCACCAGCAACTTCCGCCCTATCGCTATCATCTCTAGCCGATCCTTTTCCCGGACGTCATCATAGCCGAGCAGATGTAGCCAGCCATGGATGATGATGAAAGATAGCCGATCCTTGGCTGATACGTCGGATATGAACTGGTATTTCCTGTCCTTTTGTATCTCTTCCAAAGAAACGAATATCTCGCCAAGATTTACCCCAGCGAAAGAACCACCAGGAAAAGTCAGGATATCAGTACTATTATCGATTCCTCTATAATCCCGGTTCAGGGAACGCATCCGTTTGGAGCCGATAAGGACAAGGGATATCTCCCACTTCCCCGCCTTAGCTTGACAAATAAGCCACTCAAGCAGGCGCAAAAGCGGCACGAGAGCTACTTTCCTTCTCGTCTTGTTTATCGCTTCCACCATAATATTTTCCTGACTGATTTTAGTAACCGGAATAGGCGGTAATAGACTGGCCGCAAGGCGTACTCGGCCGTACCGGGATAATCGAATTCGAATCCCCCAAATCCCCGTTTGAAACGGGTTACGCCTGGCCAGCGCTTCTCATCGATGCCATAGAAGTCGTAGAGGCGGTAGCCGCGTTCCTTGGCCAAGCGGATGGCCTGCCATTGCAAGAGAAAGGGCGCCATTACGTTGCGGTCTTCATCACTCGAAGCGCCATGCAAATAGCTAACCCGATAGCCATAGAAACAGAAGATTCCCGCCGCGATGGTGCGGCCCTCATACCTAGCCAGAAGAAGACAAATGAAATTCGGGTCAGCCGAAAAAAGGCGATGATAGTGCTCACGATCATGGATACTAAAACTATCCCTATCCTTGGTAATCGTAATCAGGCGCCAGAAATCAGCGAAATCATCTTCGCTCGAACCGGTTTCGATAACGACTCCCTTCTTCTCGGCCAGGCGGATATTATATCGAGTCTTCTGGTGCATAGCGGAGAGCAAATCTTCTTCCGGCACTCCTAAATCCAGAGCCAGAGTATGTTCAGGCTGGATCGGCCGGCTGGGGATATGAGAAAACCCCGCTGGCAATTCCCTCGACCCTTCCAGACGCCAGAAAATAAAGCCCTTCTTCTTCAAGAAAGCGGCTATCTTCTCCAATATCGACTGGTATTCTTCCGCGTCTACACCACTGGACACGACCGGACCACGGGGAGAATAGGCATAGGTAAAGCCTGGAGCTAATTCATATGGCACTAAGCTAAAGAGCGCTCGGATCCTGTCCGATTTGTCCAATACAGCAAAAGGCCAGGGATATTGACCGTTATCAATCACCGCCAGCCATTCCGGAGAAAGTAAAAATTCCGAGCCCAATAAACTATTAGTTCCAAGGAAGGCTTGTATCTGCTCGCTATCTTTTATCTCTAATATATTAAACATAGTTTATCCAACAAAACATTAAGCGACTGTTAAAGATTTTGGGCCTTGATTTTTTTTAAAAACATGGTATAATCTCTTTAGCTGGCTGGAAACAGCCGCACTCACTTTATAGCTTAGAGGTCCGAAAGGGTCTCTTTTGCTTTATAACTCTCTTCTCCAACAGATAAAATCTTTGATTTTCCTAATATCAAAGATAAACAACCCCTTTTCTCGCAAATTTCCTAGCTCTTTAGACACTTTACGCGAAGTGGCGAACAAGACGGCTTTTTTTCCGCTATCAAGCAAATTCTCTAGTGGCTCCGCAAAATCGCTATCACCGCTCCATAATACATATGTATCTACTCCGCCTTTTTCGTGATCTACTAGCATGTCGCGACCAATTTCTACATCGAAATTACATTTCCTGTCCTCCAGAAAACGTTCTCCTCGAGAATTCATTTCTGCAAATTTAGAATTAAGATATTCGATTGTCGATACCTCATATCTTCTTATTAGGCAATTCCTAATAAATTGTTTCAACAAATCGGTTGATTGCTCGGAAACGCTGCTAGCATCAATGGAAAATTTCATTATCTTTACCTTTTTCGTCCGTAAATCATAGTTAAGGTTTTTTATTTCCGATATCGCCTTCTCGGAAACACGATCCCCGAACAGAGTCCCTACATAAATCTTGATAGTTTTTATGTTATCGAATGAGTCCAAAAATTGTTTTAATCTTTTTAAGTCTATATGCCAGCCTAAATATTGGGACCAAGGCTTCACATTAGCATAGTCGATATATATCCCCACACTCCCTTGGAGCAATGATTCTAATTGAAAAATTACCGTTTTATCGGTATTTCCCGCTATATCTTTTATTTTTTCTGTTTTAGGGATAAACATAGGATATCGTCTCATTTTCATTTTATAACAAAAGTGTCGGCTTGGCTATACGAAAAGGCAGCCGGAAAAGCTGCCTTTTTGAAAATGTATTGGATTATCCAAAGATATTCCCTATTTGATACCAGCCGGAGTGGCGGTGTGGATACCAGCGCCGATATCCGCCGTGGCTGCTCCCAAACAATACTTCAGAGTATAGCTGGAGTTGCTGACGGTAGGGGCATAGGCATAGGTGTTATGAGCGGTACAGGTCGTGGTATCGATCGGAGTCGGCGCGGTCGGCACCGAGTTCATATACACGGCCGAGGTGCCAGCGATTATGTCACCAGAGGTAACAGTAGCCGGATACTCACCCATCTCGTTATAATACAGCTCCAGTGCGGTCTGGATCTGCTTAATGTCCGCGACGCGCCTAGCGTCCCTAGCCCTGGCCCTGGCGTTGTTAAGGGCGACGATCGAAAGGGTGGACAAGAGGCCGATGATGGCGATGACCACGAGCAATTCGATGAGGGTAAAACCCGACTTCTTACTTGAGCTTGTCATATTAGTTTATTATGAGATTGATATGTCTCTTTTTATATTATAGTTTAATTTTACCTTTTTCCCGAATAAGCGTCAACATCTTTAGCCACCCAAGACAGCTGGAGAGCTGTCTTGCATTGCGGGCCCAGAAGACCATTTAAAGATTCCCATTACTTGATTCCAGCCGGAGTGGCAGTGTGGATGCCGGCGCTTATATCAGCCGTGTCGGCGCCCAAGCAATACTTCAGGGTATAAGTGGAAAAAGGACTGACCGAAGCGTAGGTATAAGTATTATGACTGGTGCAAGTAGTCGTATCAATCGGAGTCGGAGCAGTCGGTATAGAGTTCATAAAAATAGCTGTACCGTTAGCAATCTTACCGCCAGAAACCACGGAGGCAGAGGCGGGATACTCTCCCTTATCGTTATAATACAGTTCCAGCGCGGTCTGGATCTGCTTGATGTCAGCGACGCGCCTGGCGTCCCTGGCTCTGGCCCTAGCATTATTAAGGGCGACGATCGAAAGGGTGGACAAGAGGCCGATGATGGCGATGACCACGAGCAATTCGATGAGGGTAAAACCCGATTTAGATTTGGTATTCATATGGTATTGTTATGATAATCTTTTATAAATTATATTATACAATAATATAGCAATGGTAGCAAACGCCAGATAAACTGCCGATAAACTTTTTCATCTAGAACTGTCCAGCTAAATTATACATCGGAAGAATAACGGCGGCAACCATGATGCCGACGCCGACCGCCATAATGACCATGATAATAGGTTCCATCAAGGAACTGAGATTGCCAATCAAGTTCAAAGTCTCACGACTATAGAAATCGTTCACTCTATCTAACACTGAGTCTATCTTTCCTGTCCGCTCGCCCACGCTGACCATCTGCGGCACCATCTTCGGGAACAGATTGTCATATTCCACCAAAGCATCGGACAGGTTATTACCATCATTGATGCGCTCGAGCGAATCGCGGATCGCTTCAGCGAACAGCTCATTGCGCACGACATTAGCGGTAATACTAAGGCTCTTGGTGATAGTCACTCCGCCCTTGAGCAGGGTCGAGAGGGTACGGGCGAAACGCATTATATATATGTATCGGAAAAGCTTGCCGAAAATCGGCAGCTTTATCAACAACGTATCAATGTTTCGCCGGCCGCTCTGGGTCTTGAGATAATATTTAACCCCAAAAACCGAAGCGACTAAAGCTAGTAGTATCAATATGCCATACCCCCGGAGGATATCAGAAGCGCCGATAACTATCCTAGTCGCCAGAGGTAGCTCTACGTTACTCTCCGACATCATCGAGGTGAGATTAGGGATGACGTAGACCATCAAGACGACCGCGACGCCGACCAAGGCAACCAAGATGAAGGCTGGATAGATCATGGCGCCTTTTATCTTAGACATCATATCATAATTCTTCTCCATCTCGTCCGCCAGATAATCCAAGACTTCGTCCAATTTTCCAGAAGTCTCACCGCTACGGACGATATTGACGAAAAATTCGGAAAAAGCCTTAGGGCGCTTAGCAAAAGCATCAGACAATAAAGCACCGGAATCTACTTCGAAAGCAATTTCCGAAAGCATCTTCTTCAGGGACAGATTCTGGGTCTGATCAACTAGGATAAGCAAGGATTCTACCACTGGCACATTGGCGGCGATCATCACCGACAGCTGGCGGGAAAAAATGACCAAGTCCTTGTCGCCCACTCGCCGGAGGAGAAGATTGAGCTTCGTCTCAAGATCGTTTTCCGCATCATGGAAGACTTCGATCTCGATATTCATCTTCTTGAGCTTGGCTAGGGCGTCGCTTTCGCTAAGTCCGGAAGCGATACCGGTCCGCATTTTCCCTCTCTCATCTCTTCCTTTGTATTTGAAGATAGGCATAGGTTAGCTTTCGATTATTCTTAATATCTCCTGCATGGTCGTTACTCCCTGCAGCACCTTTATCACTCCGTCCTGCTTCATGGTATAGAAAGGTTGGTTGGACTTGATATCGCTGATCTGCAGGTCGTTCTTCCCTTTGTCAATAATGTCTTTGAGCTGCTCGTTGATATCGATGGTTTCAGAAATGGCGACGCGGCCGCTATAACCGGTATTCTCGCAACGATTACAACCGACCGCCTTGAAGACCTTCATCTTGGAAATATCGTCGATAGAATTCATATCTGGCAATTCCGCTTTCAAAAGATCCAATGATACTTCGGCCAGCTGCCCCCTAGCCTCCTCCATGGCATCAGCTGCTAACTCAGTTTCTTGCTTGCAGTTAGGACATAGACGCCGGGCTAAACGCTGAGCCACTAAGGTCTTGAGGGTAGAAGCGAGCAAGAAGCGTTCGACATTCATATCCAGCAGACGGAAGATGGCGCCGAGGGCGTCATTAGTATGCAAAGTGGAAAGCACCAAGTGGCCGGTAAGGGCGGCATTAATCGATAATCCAGCCGTCTCTTCATCGCGGATTTCACCGACCATGATGATATTAGGATCTTGGCGCAAGAGAGAACGCAAACCATTGGCGAAAGAAAAACCAATCTTGGGACGGACCTGTGCCTGGTTGATCCCTTTTATCTCATATTCGATCGGGTCTTCTAAGGTAGATATATTCACGCCTTCCTGATTGAGGATATTGAGCAAGGAGTATAAGGTCGTCGTCTTACCGGATCCCGTCGGTCCAGTGACGAGGACGATACCATTAGTCTTCTTCATGCCTTCTCTGATCTTCTCTAGACAGATACGATTAAAGCCTAGCTCTTCCAATCCTGGCGCCCCCTTGGAAGTATCGAGGATTCTCATTACGACCTTCTCCTGATTGATGAGCGGCAGGGTCGAAACGCGGAAGTCCACTTCCCGGCCGTTAACTACCAAACGGATACGACCATCCTGAGGCACGCGCGTCTCATCAAGCTTGAGCTTAGCCAAGACTTTGATACGGGCAATAACGGCATTATGGATACTTTTGGGTAAGGTGAGAGAGGTATGAAGGATACCATCAATACGGTACCTTACCCGACTTTCCTTGGCAAAAGGCTCGATATGGATATCGCTGGCTCTCGCTTCTACCGCGTGACGGATGATAACTGATACGATACGGGAAACCGGAGCGCTATTGATATCTTCACTGCTGATAGCATCGGAATCCTGGGACACTATTGCTAATTCATCTTCCCCCTCTTCTTTGGCCTTGAGTTCCAAGGCGGTCGAAATTTCCTCTTCCAGGCGTTGATACTGCTTGAACACCTTATCCCAACTCGACTGGGATATGAGATAATATTCGACGCTAAGCTTCTCATCCGCCGATAGGAAATTAACCGCTTCGATGCCTTTGAGGTTAGGTTCTACCAGCCCGATCTTCACTATCTTGCCGGATAATTCCAAGCATACCAGAGAGTATGTCTTGGCGATTTCCGCTGGCAGGAAATTTATTGCCTGTTCACTGATCTCATCATTCTGAGCGTTATAATACGGCAGTTTATACAGCTGCGCTTTGATCTCGGTAAGCTTCTCTTCCTCAACTAAGCCTTTGGATAATAAGAAATCGGACAGTTTCTGCCCGCTGGCGACAGCCTCGGCGGCTAGTTCCTGTCCTTTGGCGGCATCAATCAAGTTGTTAGAGACCAACAGTCTCAATAATTCTTCTGTCCTTTCCATGTGCTTGAATCTTAGAATGGCCGGTTGTTGCCCAGATAGGTCTTGGAAGGGGCGGACTGGCCAATTATATTCCCTTCCTCATCAAGGATGTTCTGGGCTGGCGCCAGCGTCTTCTGGCCGATAGTGTCGAAATCGAAACCGGAACTATAATCTTTCAGAGCCTGAAATCCCTTATCCTCCAGGATCGAAGCATCAAAATAGGCGGACGTCGAACTGGAGATATCCGGCAATGATATCTGGGAAGAGCCCGATGACAGGTAGCGCGCCGAAAGCCAGTCGAAAATGCGCCCGGAAAAGGCGATAAAAAGCGCTAGAATCAAGATTATTGTCGTTATAGCGACGGCAAATAGCCGGCTTTTCTTCTCCCTCATATCATTCTAAATCAGATTGGTAATAATAGGTTTGGAACACTAGGTCAGCCTTCTTGTCGGCTGGGGAAAAATTGACCTCGATAATATCGATAAGCCTGATGCTGTTCTCAAATACCGGCAACAGGTTCTTCAAGCCGGCATAGTCGATAGAACCGATCGATAGGCTCACTTCCACCGTCTTAAGGTTTTCTGGCGCTAACGGGCTAGCGATTGCTGCTTCCTGGTTTAATACAACCGCTTCTTCCTCCAGACCAGTTCCCTCGCCGACAGGCGCGGCCGTGGCAACGCCTTCCACAGGATCCTCACCCGGCTTCGTAATATCGATTGACGAGACGGTATATCCGCTCTTAGCGACCATCTCTTCTAATTCACCAAACAGCCTCTCCTCGACGTACCGATTAGGTAAGACGCGCGCTAGGCGTTCTACTTGAGTCTTGTCCATCTTCTGGTACATCGCCAAATTCGCCTTTAATTGCTGCAATTTCTGGGATTGCTGCTTGAATATCATCTCCTGTTCTTCCATATTCTGAGTGATTGTCTGGATAGTACTGTTGAATCTCGGACGGATCACCAGGATATATGCGCCTAAGAGGGAGAGGCATATGAGAATGACCGCCATCAGGTCGGAATAGCGATTGAGGAAGACATTTAACTGCCGGTTGCCGTTCTTTACATTTGCCATATCAATGCTTATAGAATATTTCCGGATTCACTTGAAGTTCGATCTCGAAAGAGACATTGCCGTCCAAATCATCCGTCTGGGCCGGAACGCTTGAACTAGCGTCTGTCGACTCGCTTGCTTGGGCAGAATTATCACCCGCACTGCCCGATTCTACCTTAGCGGCTAGAGTCAGGTCGTCATCAAGGAAAGATTTCACCTGCCAGCTGATATCCGCGTAGCTATTAGTGTTGGCGGACAGAGAATATTCCCCGATCACGCCGCCTTCGAAGCCATCATATTTAACCGAACTGAGCGTCTTCTTTTCTAGCCAATTGAAAAAATTTGTCCAATAAAGGTGATTGTCCATCAAGTTTGTAGCCAGATCGAGCTTCTCCTTGAACGCGGCTACAGTATCGCTCTCAGCTTTCATGCTCCTGAGTTCCTGGCTCACCTGCTTGAAGCCAGAACTAAGCTCAGTCGCTTTGGCATCTTCCCTTTCCTGCCAATCATTAAGCGTGAGGCAGATCTGGACGATGAAAGCGGCGGAAAGCACTCCCATCACGAATAGCTTCAACCAAAACTTTTTCCAATCGAAAGAAACGCCTATCTCGTCCTTGATAAGGTTGACGTCTAGGACGGACGGATTATTCCAGTTGCTGCTGGATTTAGGCTTCTTCTCTTTAGTTGGTCGCTTGAATATCTTCATCGCTTATCATCAATATACTTCTCGCATAGCCAGTCCGATGGCTACCGCTAACTTAGGGCCGATTTCCGCCATGACTGGCTTCATTTCCGGCGCATAACTGACGCGATTCCAGGGGTCGCCGATTATGACGTTCATGTTAAGTCTCTCCGACAAATATTGAGTGAGATTGAGCAGCAAGGCGCCGCCACCAGACAGGACGATCTTTTCCACCGGCTTGTTCCCGCCGCGCACCCAGAAATCAAGCATATATTCAATTTCCTGGATGATTGGTTCCAATGATTTGACGATTATCTGGGACAATTGATCCTGCGACTTAGCGGTAAGGTTAACGCTCAAATCGAACTTGAGCTGTTCGGCCTGCGACAAGCTGATGCCGAGCGCCTTGGACAATTCCTGCGTTACGGTAGCGCCGCAAACCTCGAGGCTGCGGTTAAGCATCGGGATGCTTTCGTTGATGATGGACAGATCAGTACTATTGGCCCCTACTTCCGCGATCATCACTATACTCTTGTCATCGCCCAACAAGGCTCGCACCAGAGAAAAGGTTTCCGTTTCTAGGCTCGCCAAAGACAGCTTGGCGCGGGAAAAAATATCGATATATTTACGGACTAGCTTCTTCGGACTGCCGGTAAGGAAAACGCGAGCGCCGCCGCCATCCTCTTCCCCGATTATTTTCCAGTCCAGAATCATCTCGGAAATCGGCAAGGGAATCACTTTCTTGGCTTCTTCCTTGATGGATAGCTCCAGATTCTTCTTGTCTAAGCTAGGCAAATGGATGATCGAAGAGAATACCGAGAAAGTCGGCAGCGAAGCGGTCACCCGCCTAGCCTTGATCCCGGCATTGTCTTTGATCTTGGTGATAGCGGCCACTAGATAATTTATATCTTCTACCTTGGTGAAGCTGGTCTGACTGACATTCTCGCTAAAAGCATAGTTGGACAAGACTACGCCCTTGCCCTTACGCTTCAGCTCGACCATCTTTATAGAAGAATCACCTATGTCTATACCCAGGAAAAGGTCGTCGTTTGAAGAGGAAAAAATTCCCATAATGAAGCAAAAAATATAAAAATCAAGCCAAGCCCCCATTCGCCAAAAAAACGCTAGGGCAATTAGACTCTTTACTTCTTTTATTATATAATATTTACCAGAAGCAAACAAGCTTCGAAGCATGAATGATATGAATTTTTTCGAAAAGCGCGGTAAGGTGCTCGGCATAGCGGCTTTTTTAATTATCGTCGCCCTGCTCGCCTGGGCCATCTATTCCGTCTTCTTCAAGGGCGAATCCTTCCTTAATGTTCCTGGCGACACCGTATCCACCACTACGCCTAGTGGCGGCGGATTGCCTAGCGCCGGACAAGGCGAAGGTATCGCAACCTCATCGGGTAGCCAAGGTAGCGGCATCCCTAGCGCTGGTCAGAGCGGTTCGTCCAACCAACCCGCCTATAGCGAGGGCATTTCCGATGTTGCCTTAGGCGGCATCACCCAGGTAACGCAAGTAACTGGCAACTCCGCTATACGGCCCACTTCCGCTAGCGATGGCAGCGTCCGCTATTACGATGAGGATGATAACGCGTTCTATAGGGTAAATAGCGATGGAAGCGTCACGCGACTTAGTGACAAGAATTTCTATGAGGTCGAGGATGTCACCTGGAGCAATAGCGGCGATAAGGCGATAATCCAATATCCTGACGATTCCAAAATTCTATACAACTTTTCCACCGAGTCCCAAGTAACCCTTCCCAGCCATTGGCAGGATTTCTCTTTCTCGAGCGACGATAATCAGATTGTTGCCGAAAGCATCGGCTTGGATGTCGAGAATCGCTGGCTTATCATCTCAAACGACGATGGATCAAATGCCCTAGCGATTGAAGCGATCGGTGCCAATGACAGTACCGTATATCCCTCTTGGTCGCCCAACAACCAGATCGTCGCCATGTACACCGAAGGCGTTGATTTCGACCGGCAGGAGGTATTCTTCCTAGGTCTCAATGACGAGAATTTCAAATCGACCATCATCCAGGGACGCGGCTTCGAGGCGAAATGGTCGGAAGAAGGGACGAAACTGCTATATAGCGTATACAACACCACCAATAACATGAAGCCTATGCTCTGGACGGTTGATGCCAAGGGCGAGAGTATCAGTCAGAACCGCCAATCATTGGGACTACAGACTTGGGCCAGCAAATGCGCTTTCGTTTCAGACACAGAAGCATATTGTGGCGTACCGATCAGTTTGCCCGATGGGGCCGGTATCCTGCCGGAAATAGCGGATACCACCAACGATAATATCTACAAGATCGATCTTGAGACCGGGAATAAGACGCTCGTGGCCATGCCTGACGGTGACTATACTGTCTCCCAACTGGTCGTATCCGAAGACGGCAGCCAGCTATACTTTACCGACAAGCAGAGCGGCGGATTATATACGATAAAGTTAAAATGATCGAGGAATAACCTGGACCTAGACGCCAAAAAGACGGTTCACTGTGGACCGCCTTTTTATAGAAACTTTTAAAAAGGATTAGAGAATATGGACTTTATTCCTTCCTACCTCCAATCAACTATTAATCTCTTCGATTAAAAGATGAATACTGGTTGATGGATTCCCTTTAGTACTTAACTTATTTTGCCAATCGATTTTCCTGTAATCCGACACTATGCTTCTAGCGTTTTTAATCGCTTGGCCTTGGAATGGAAATAATATCTGAAAAATCTTTTTATTTTTCTGGAATTTACCAAGCTTATTCTTTTTGAACGCCTCTACAATTCTATTTTCAATATCCTTGCCCTTACAAACTTGACAATTGGGTTTTTCAAAATGAAGCAATATCCAAAGTTCAAAGCATTCATTAGCATAGGCTATCTTAATGTTGTGATTTATAGCCTTCTTAACCGCCGCCAAGAGCCCCTTGCTGTCATTCTTATAAAAATCATCCACATCAAAGATACACCAAACTTGATCGCCATCATCCTCGCAAACTTCTGCTTTTTTCCACTCTACAATTTTTCCTAATAATTCTTGCGGAGTCCAACAAATTTCTTTTTTCGGCATTAATAAAGGCGTTTCCAAATGATTCTTAAATTCTTGAAAATATTCTATCTCTGCTTTTTCCGTGTGCGACCATACAAAAATCTTCGGATGGACTTCTCGGTGTTGATTTTTACCTCTATATCTTATCATATTACTTTGAAAATTTTAAATCTTCAAAATCGGAAATATACGGCAGAGCGTTGTACCGGCCCTCTAAATATCTTTTCGCAAAATCAACCCCTTTTCTTTCTGATATATCAGCTAGCGAAAATAATTCTGTCGACCCTTTTCCATTCTTATCCGTAAAATAAATTTGATCCCGACGCAAAAACTCTTCGCTTAAAAGCGAAGTATCATGGGTTGTAAAGATTAACTGGGCGTTATTAGGATTCCTTTCTTTTGAATTGAATATCGAAACTAGGTATTGGCAGAGTATCGGGTGCAGGCTTACATCCATCTCATCGATAAACAATATCTTCCCATTATCCAACGTATCGATAAACGGAGCTGATAACGCAAACATTTGCTGAGTTCCATCCGACTCTTCAACAAAAAAATCAAAAGGTTCGCTTTCTATCTCTTTTCCCTCTTTATCATATTTTCTATGCAAAAATTTTATGCTTCGCTCGGCTATCCCAGAACCTTCTTTGAACAATAAACCTTTGAACTTATCAGGAATATTCTGCATCTCTTTGGCTGAAACAAATTTCTCACTAGCCTCAATATTTACTACCCCAAAATCAGCTTTTAGGATAAAGTCTTTCATTTTTTTAGCCATCTTATGATTCGATAAAAATTGGCCAAACGAATAATTAAGCGTATCGCCGCCCTTTGCGCTAAATATCAAATTTGTATTTTGAATAAACTCAACAATTTTTTTTGAAACTGGCTGACTATTACTGGATAAGACGGACAGAAATAAAACTCTTTCATCTGTATTCTTTTTCAAGGCAGCAGATGCCTCCTGAAAATAATTTTTATTACTTTCAATCTCTTGGCCGGTTCTCATAAATAAAGTCTTTTTCCCCTTTTTCTGCTTTAACCATTCTGCGCAAACCTTTTTCTTGTCAATTTCAAAACCATAAATGTAAACCTCTTCATCAATTATAAAACTTATTTCAAAAGATGACGGCTTATTTTCTGTTTCAGAACTTAATTTAAAATATTCATTAGGCAATTCACTGCCGGTATTTCTAAGAATAAGCGACTCTAAAATCATTTTTCGAAAAACAAAAAATGCTCTCAAAATATTACTTTTACCTGACGCATTGGCGCCATAAATAGCCGCTGATTTTAATAGCGATGTTTTACCATTTTCAATAACGGCATTGGATTTCATTGTTTCGTCTGCTGTAGCTCGTAAATCAAGAATAACTTCATCTTTAATGGAGCGAAAATTTTTTACCTTGAAAGTTAACAACATATTATTTTATATTGAATTATTATCCACAATTCAATATTAGCAAGTTATCTTCCAAAAGTCAATGCTTTATGCAAAATAATGTCAAAAAAGATATAAAAATGGAAATATTTACCTATTTTATTAATTTTATGAAGCATTCCTAAGCTTCTCTAACCTACCTATTTACATCCCTGCCCTGATGCGCTAATATTGATATGCGCCGATTGCTGGAGTTACCGACTCCAGGCGGATTATCCCCCCAGCTCTTCTCGAGCTCTAAGGCGAAGACAAGAAGAAAGAGCCTCATCTTGAGGAAGCTAGGTGGAACCGCGAGGACCTTCCCCGCCCTGGCAAATACATGAATTAATTCGTGTGCTTGCCAGGGCGTTTTTTATAACCCTGTCCGGCTAAGACAAAACCGTATGGAAAACGATAATCTCTACAAAAAACGGCACTCGCTCTCGCACCTGCTCGCCTATGCCGTCAAGGAGCTCTACCCCGATGCTAAGCTCTCAATCGGCCCAGCCATCGACAACGGCTTCTATTACGATATTGACTTCGGCGAGATCAAGATCAGCGATACCGACCTCAAAGCTATCGAGAAGAAGATGGCCCATTTTGCCAAGCAGAACCTGGACTTCGTCCGCAGCGAGAAGGATATAGAAACCGGTCTCCAGGAAGCGCGACAAAGCGGCGATACCTATAAGACTGAGCTAATCGCCGACCTCAAGGCTGCCGGTGAAACCGCTGTCAGCTACTACCGCGTCGGCGAATTTGTCGACCTATGCAAAGGTCCTCACGTCGATAACACCAAAGAGATAAAGCCTGGTAGCTTCTGCCTGGATAAGCTGGCCGGAGCGTATTGGCGCGGTGACGAGAAAAACCGCATGCTTACTCGCATATACGGCCTCGCCTTCGATACCAAGGAAGAACTCGACGCATACCGCCAGCAACTAGAAGAGGCCAAGAAACGCGACCATAGGAAATTAGGGCGCGACCTAGGACTATTCACCGTGTCTTCCCTGGTCGGCGCCGGCTTGCCCCTGCTCCAGCCTAAAGGCATGATAGTGAGACAGGAGATAGAGAAACTGCTCTGGGAACTCCACAAAGATCAAGGCTACTTGCGCGTCTGGACGCCCCATATTGCCAAAGAAGACCTATATATCACCTCCGGCCATGCCGCTAAATTCGGCGACGAACTTTTCCGCGTCAGCGGCAAGGAAGAGAACTTCATCTTGAAACCGATGAACTGCCCGCATCACATGCAGATCTTTGCTGATAACCAATTTTCATATCGCCAGATGCCGGTAAGATACTTCGAACCGGCCACCGTATACCGTGATGAAAAATCCGGCCAATTAGGCGGACTCACTCGCGTCCGGGCCATTACCCAGGACGACGGCCATCTCTTCTGCCGCATCTCCCAAATCGGCGAAGAAGTTTCTGCCATCGTCGCTATCATCAAGCGATTCTATACCATCTTCGGTATGATGGATAATTATTGGGTTTCCCTCTCTGTCCGTGGCGATGATAGGGATAAGTATCTCGGCAGTGACCAGGCTTGGGAAGCAGCCGAAAGCGCTCTAGAGAAGAGCGCCAAGGAAAACGGACTCAACTACCGCCGCGTTGAAGGCGAAGCGGCCTTCTACGGCCCCAAACTTGACTTCATGTTCAAGGATGCCATTGGACGACAATGGCAGCTAGCCACTATCCAGTGCGACTTCAACCTGCCCGAGCGTTTCGATTTGTCCTTCGCCAACGAGCAGGGAGAAAAGGAACGACCGGTAGTCATCCATCGGGCCATTTCCGGCTCGCTCGAGCGATTCATGGGTATGATTATCGAGCATTTTTCCGGGGCCTTCCCGCTCTGGCTCTCCCCTGTCCAAGTCAAAGTCCTCTGCGTCGGCGAAAGTCACCAGGCCGCTGGCCAAAAACTGGTCGAACAGTTCCAGGCAGTTGATATACGAGCCGAGCTAGATGACTCTGATGAGACGGTCGGCAATAAGACGCGCAAGGCTATCAATGAAAAAGTACCATATATCCTAGTCATGGGCGACAAGGAAATCGAATCCGGTCAAGTCGCGGTGCGTACCGCTCTCGACCGACAAATACGCGAGATGGACAAGGATAAATTCCTCGGCATCGTAACCTCCGACATCAAATCCCGCGCTCTGAAACTGTCAATTGGCACCGAAGGATAATTATGGTATCATTGAACTCATGAAAAAGACTAAATTGAAGCACGTCATCTTCTTTATCGGCGCCTTGGCAATCTGCGTGGTACTGATAATAGCCCTGGCTAAGACCAGTCCGAAAATCACCCTCTTCTATGGCGATACCTGTCCTCATTGCGAAGACTTGGAAGAATATATCAGCAGCCATAATATAGAAGATAAGGTGGCTTTCCGGCGGTTAGAGGTATTCAACAATCGGGCCAACTCCCAACTGCTTGCGGCCAAAGCCGCGGCTTGCGGACTGGATACCGCTAGCGTGGGGGTACCATTCGTCTTTGAGAACGATAACTGCTATATGGGCGTCGAAGAAGTGACTAGCTTCTTCCAACAATATGAATAGCTTCTTAGCTATATTTTCCCTGTTCACGCCCCTGCCCGCGCAGGCGGTGTGTCCGGTTTGCGTAGTGGCGGTAGGAGCCGGTTTCGGTCTCTCCCAATACTTCGGCATTGATGACGCCATTACTGGCGTCTGGCTCGGTGGCGGCCTTATCGCCCTATCGATGTGGACCGCTGGCTGGCTGGAAAAGAAAAAGGTGAAGTACAATCTAGGATTAGCGATAAGTATCCTCGCCTACTACGGTCTTTCAGCCTGGCCACTTGTAAGCAAAGGATTCATCGGCCATCTCGATAACCGGATCTGGGGCATCGATAAGATAATTTTCGGCCTCATCCTCGGATCGCTCATCCTGCCCGCTGCCAATTATTGGTACCAATCCATGAAAACAAAGAATAATGGCCATGCCCACTTCCCTTTCGAGAAAGTAGCCATCCCCCTAGCGGGATTGATACTAGGCAGCCTCTTGGTTTATTTAATCGGATAATCGTATGGATAATGACAAGAACCAGCTCGGCCTAAACGAGCTGTTAGAAAAATTCGACAGTCTCAAGAAAGACAACCCTCTGGACCTCTCCTCCGACCAGGATCTTTCCATCGCCATCATGAATCTGGTGAGCATCGAGGAACACTTCTTCTTCACCGGCGCCAAGACCGGCAAACCGCAATACTATGACCTGCTCGCCGAAGTGCGCGAGATGAGAAAACAGCTCCTGAAAAAGATCATCAAAGAATATGAAGGCGAAGTATGGTGCATATCCAAACATCTGCTCGCCGCCAGCTACCGCCTGATGGAGGTCGGCACCAAAGCCCAAGGACAAGGGAAAAAAGAAGAGGCCGAGGACATGTTCACCAAATCATATGAACTCTATTCCCTGTTCTGGGGGATAAACATGAAGGTTATCGACCTAGGCGACGTGAAGAAGATCGACCAGGACGCCATTTCCAAGGACGACAAGAAAAGAGGGCTGGGTTCTAAACTAGGGGATTTGGTAAGGCGGGCGATAAACTGCTGCATCGAATAAAAAGGAGACTGCAAAATATTTAATCGCCTTCCCCGTACGCTTATTTCCTATTCTTGACTTCTTATAATTTTAGGGTTACAATGAAAGCATCACGATAAAAGAGACCCTAATGCAGATACGTCTGCATCGGGGGCTTTTTTTATTATTTTAGAAAATTTATGATAATGCTCATTTAGAAAAATGAGTTTTACATTTTTATTCCTAAGCAAAAAAGAACATTTATTTCTGTCTGGAGATATTACGCAATCTATAGCCCGCTTTTCCCTTAAAAACTCCACCAAACAGCCAAAATCGCCATCACCAGTTATTAATACGCATGAAGTAAAAGATGTTTCATGAAAATCAACTACAGTTTTTAAGATCAATTCCGCATCGCAATTTCCTTTAATGTGCTCTCCCACAAATACAACCCGCTTAAAAACTAGAACGTATCCACATTTTTGTAAATATTCATAAAATTTCTCTCTGGACGGAACCAACCCTATGAATAAATAAACGAAAACAGGGGAATATTTTTGCCGAAGCCATCCTCGAAACTCTTTATAATCCATCCTAAACCCTAATTTTTTAGCTGAGCGATAAAGATTATTGCCGTCAATATAAATATTTAATTTCCCCATATCATTGTAAACTGTGTTTTCACCCCTATCATTATACCAACTGCCTATAAATTCCATATAAACCAAAAAGAGCCTATCGTAGGCTCTTTTCTTATATTATCTTTATTATTCTCCTAATTTCCCTACCAGATCTTCCGCGTTCAGTTTCTCCTGTTCTCCACTCTCCATATCCTTTACGGTAAAAAAATTTCCTTTGACTTCATCTTCGCCGATGATGACCGCATATTTCACGCCCGACTTGTTGGCATAGGAGAGTTTGTTCTTGAACTTCGCCTCCTCGAGATAAGTTTCCACGGCTATCCCTGCCTCACGTAGCCTCATACTTATCGCCAAGGCCGCCGGCATAGCCGCCATATCGAAGGGGATAACTAGGGCTTTTGCGTAAACGGTCTCTGCTAAAGTCAGCAGACCGAGTTCCCTAAGTTGATAGAAGAGGCGGCTAAGTCCGATCGATATGCCAACGCCCGGCAAAGCCTGGCCACCATAGTTGCTCGCCAGACTATCATAGCGGCCGCCCGAGCAGATCGAGCCGAGCTTGGGATAATCGAGGAGGATGGTTTCATAAACGGTGCCGGTGTAATAGTCGAGGCCACGGGCGATAGCTAAGTCGATACCGTAACAGCTGACGGGTAGATCAAAAGCAGCGACTTGCAATATTACTTCGGACAACTCGGCCAGCCCTTCCGTGAAAAGCCTGTTTTCTATCTTCAACCCCGCTAAAGAATCAAGCACGGTTTTCGGCTCTCCTTTGATGCCGACGAAATCAAGCAATAGCTTTATCTTATCATCCTTCAAGCCGATATCTTTTAAGGACTCCTTGGTTTCTACCAAAGAGACCTTATCCATCTTGTCTATAATGCGCATTGCTTCTTCCGCCTTATCCGATAACCCGATATTCTCCAACAAGCCGACTAGCAACTTCCGGTTACTTATCCTTATCACGAATTTAGGCAGCTGGAGGGCAGAAAAAGTCCGATAGATGACCGCTAGAAGCTCAGCATCATAGGCTAAGCCCAGCCGTTCCCGACCCACTACATCGATATCGCATTGGTAGAACTCGCGGAAACGTCCTTTCTGCGGCTTCTCCCCCCGATATACCTTGGCGATATGGTAGCGGCGGAACGGAAAATTAAGGTCATTGGCGTGTTCGCTCACATAGCGCGCCAGCGGTACGGTCAAATCAAAACGCAGGGATAGGTCATTATCCCCTTTGGTAAACCGATATATTTGCTTTTCGGTCTCGCCCCCGGCCTTGGACAGCAACACCTCGGAACGTTCGATAGCTGGCGTGTCGAGGGGCAAGAAGCCAAAAGAACGGTAGGTTTCCTCTATCACCGCCTTCATCCGGTCGAAACGGATCTGGTCGGCCGGCAACAATTCCATAAATCCCGGCAGGACGCTAGTTGTAATCTTCTGGTCGTTCATAATGCAATTTTCCTTATTTCTTTAAATACTAACAATAATATGAGAAAAGATAAAGGGCTACTCCGTTGGCGATAGAGTGATTTCGTGCCACTGGGGCAAGGAGAAAAAGCGCAACGGCAAAATGGTCGTGCCTACCCCTCGGCTCACCAGCAGGCTGAAATTTTCCTCCTTCACCCAACCCGAAACGTAATCCTGGCCATGACTGATCGGAACCAAGGGGGAAAATATCCCGAAAAAACTGATCTGGCCACCGTGGGTATGACCAGAGAGCATCAGGTCGACCCGGTCTTCATTAGCGAGCAGATAGGCGGCGTCGGGATTATGGCTGGCTAGGACGACGAAATCATCCGCGCCTACACCATCCAAGGGCCCCGCTAGGAATGACCCGGCTGTTTGCCAGTCATCCACGCCAGCGATCCTAATCCGCTGACGACCTTCCGCTGTTGGCGCGCCTTCCGTCTTCAAAGCTTCTATTTCAATCCAAAATCCTTCGTTATCCAACATTTCTATACCCTGCCCGGCAAACTCCCGCCTTATCAATTCCGGATCTTCCCAATTATCGTGGTTACCCATGACGGCTACGGTCGTCGCATTGATATGCCCGAGCGTTTCCGCTAACAAAGGGACATCCCGCGTTCCCAGAAAAACGTAATCGCCGCCTAGTATCACTAAATCTGGACTTTCCGCGTTAATCCTCTCGACTAATCTCTCTAAACGCCTGATACCGAAGAAAGGGCCAACATGGATATCGCTCAGGAATATGAGACGATAGCCAGCAAAAGCGGACGGGATATCGTCATCGGCGAAATTTTGCCTATCCAAGAAAAGCAACCGAGCCTCAACAAGCGACCAAAGCAAGCCTACAAGGATCAAAACCGAGATTATCTTGGAAAACCGTCTCTTTGCCATCCCTATTTCACTAGGTTTATACTTTTGTTACCCGCGAAGGCCAAGATATTCTCAATCGTGGTGTCTAGAATGCGCTTCAGGGCTTCATGGCTATAGAAGGCGATATGGGGCGTATATACTACCTCTTCCTTAGAGAGCAGGATATGATTCTTGATCAGGCTCATCATATCCTTTTCCCGGCGAGAATCGAACACCAGCCGTTTCTCTTCCATGATGACGTCCTCTCCTTCGAGCACGTCCAGGCCGACGCCGGATAATATCTTGCCGTCGATAGCCTCGATAAGGGCTTCGGTCTCGATCAGACCGCCACGAGCAGTATTGACCAGGATGGCGCCTTTCTTGATGTATCTTATATTTTTCTTAGAAATTATGTGATGGGTAGCCTGACAATATGGAGCGTGGAGAGCGATTACATCCGAAGACTTGAGCAGCTGGTTGAGAGGGACATAGGTAAAGCCTAAAGTCTCGGCCATGAAACTATCCTGATAGACGTCATAGGCAAGGACATTCATGCCGAAACCCTTGGCAATCTTTATCGTATGCAGACCGATACGTCCAGCGCCGATAACCCCGATCGTCTTCCCTTCCAAATCGAACCCCTCCAATCCGTCCAAGGAATAATCCTCCCGAGTCGTCCGCAAGTATGACTTGTGGATGTTACGAGACAAGGAAAGGATGAGGGCGAAAGTATGTTCGGCGACGGTATTCTCACCATAGTGGGGGACATTCGATACCAAAATCTTCCGGTCACGGCAAGACTCCAGATGAATATGGTCGAAGCCGGTGGAACGGGTGGCGATGAATTTGAGCTTGGGCATCTTCTTGATGGCCTCAGGCGTCATCTGGCAGTGGATAAAAACCGAAGCTGCTTCGACGTCTCGGCATTTAGCCAAGGCAGCGGCATCCATCGTCTCAAAAAATGACAGCTTATGGCCCTTGAGCTCTTTGGTGACGATTTTCTTCTCGTTAGCTCCCAGGCCGAAAAAGGCGATTTTCATAGATTTATAAAAAATGTTTAATTAAAACGAAAACTAAGGCTTGATCGCCCCCGCTACCGCGGCTGCCACGCCCTCATCAAAGAGCCCGGGCAAGACACGCTCGGTCGAAGGGTCATCGACTATCGCGGCCAAAGCTTCCGCCGCTCGAATTAGCATGACATCGGTAATCTGCCTGACGTTATTATCAAGCGCACCCCGGAAAATACCAGGGAAAGCAAGGACATTATTAATCTGATTAGGAAAATCGCTACGTCCGGTAGCGACGATGAAAGCGCCGGCCGCCTTGGCGATATCCGGCATTATTTCCGGCACCGGATTGGCCAACGCGAAGATTATCGGTTTTGAGGCCATCAGGGCCATCAACTGAGGCGTGAGGATACCGGGAGCGCTCACCCCGATGAAAATATCCGCCCCTTCAAGCGCTTCCGCCAGGCCGCCCTCCTTCTTGTCAGCATTAGTGATTCGGGACAGTTCTTCCTTGCTACGATTCAAACCCGGCCGTCCGGCATAGATCATGCCTTGGCTATCGCAAGCGGTTATGTCGATGAAACCATATTGGAGCAATAGCTTGATAATTGCTACGCCAGCCGCGCCCGCTCCATTTACCACCACCTTAGCTCGTTCCTTCTCGAGACCAGCCAGACGGATAGCGTTAATCAGTCCCGCCAGAACGACCGTGGCCGTACCATGCTGATCGTCATGCATGACCGGAATATCCAGTTCCGCCCTTAACCTATCCTCAATCTCGAAACAGCGGGGCGCGGATATATCTTCCAGGTTTATCCCCCCGAAAGAGGGCGCAATCGCTTTTACCGCCCTAATTATCTCTTCGCTGTCCTGAGTATCTAAGCAGATAGGAAAAGCATCGACGTCGGCAAAAGCCTTGAACAGGACACATTTCCCCTCCATGACCGGTATAGCCGCTTCCGGCCCTAGGTTACCCAGGCCCAAGATAGCGCTTCCGTCGCTGACTACCGCCACGGTATTGCCCTTGAGAGTCAGTTCCCTGGCTAAGGGCTTATCTTTAGCGATAACCCGACAGATTTCCGCTACTCCAGGGGTATAGGCCAAGGAAAGATCATGCCGATCATTTAGCGGCACCTTGCTTTTTGACGCAAGCTTACCATTATTTTTCCTATGCAGCGCGAGTGACTGCTGATATACGTCTTCCATATCGATATATTACCTCTATATGATACCAGAAAAAACTGGTCAGTGGTAGTTACCGGGAGGCTTGATACAGGAGGGAAAAAGGAGTAGAATGGAGGTTTGTAAGTCATATTAAATCAGATCGTGGCTAGTTTCTGGATCGGCCGGAAAATCAATCTATATGCCCCGCCCAGGGGACTGTCGATATAACCAAACCAAAAGATACCGCCCGGACAGGCGCCCTGCCGTCTTTGATGCGGCCGAAACAGAAACAGCCAGGAAATATATAAATATTATGGACGCACATAAACGAACGACGGAAGGATCGATCATGAAATCGATCATCTTCCTAGCCTGGCCCATCATCCTGGCCAATGTCCTGCAATCCGCCTATCAGCTCACCGACTCCTTCTGGGTCGGCCGCTTAGGACAGGGAGCGGTGGCGGCGGTGGCAATGAGCGGCCCAATCCTTTTCCTGACTACTTCGCTCGGCATCGGCTTGGCCATAGCTGGAGCGATCCTAGTCGCCCAGTACTTCGGTGCCAAGGACGGGCCGATGGTCAATAAGTCGGCCAGTCAGACCATATTGATGGTAACTATCGCCTCAATAGTGCTAGGCGCTATCGGTTGGATCCTGACCCCGACCATATTGAAGGCCCTGGGCGCTTCGGCTGATTTCCTGCCCATGGCTGTCCAATATCTCCGCATCGCCTTCGTCGCTTTGATCTTCAATTTCTGTTTCTTCATGTTCGAATCGATCATGCGCAGTATCGGCCGGCCGACCGTGCCGTTATACATTATCGGCGCTACCGTCGCGCTCAATTTCCTGCTCGACCCGCTCTTTATCTTCGGTTGGGGTCCCTTCCCTGCGTTAGGAGTAGCGGGTGCCGCCATGGCGACCCTAGGGACGCAAAGTTTGGCGTCTATCGCCGGCCTTGTCATCCTCTTCGGCGGCCGGCGCGGCATACATCTGAAATGGAAAGATTTCCGACCTGATTTGCAGTTTATAAAAAGATCATTCTTGCTAGGACTGCCCGCCTCTATCGATATGTCTGCCCGTAGTCTTGGCATGACGGTAATGACCGGACTGGTCGCCTCCTTCGGTACCTTGGCAATCGCCTCCTATGGCGCCGCCTCGAATATCATAATGGTTTCGGTAATCATCGGACTCGGCGTTTCTTCGGCCAACGCCACACTGGTAGGACAAAATATCGGCGCCGGCAATTTGGATCGTGCCGCCAAAGCTTCTCGCTATAGCGCCGTCCTTTCCTTCATTTCCTTGACCGCCATCGGTGCTATCGTCTACCTTACCGCTCCTGCCTTGATCGCTTTCTTCGTGCCCGGAGAACCCGCCCTTATCGCCGAGGGCAGCACCTTGCTTAGGATAACAACCCTCTTCTTCGGCTTCATGGGTCTGCAGATGACCTATGGTTCCGTCTACCAAGCGTCCGGCAACACCACTATCTCCATGGCTCTCACTATCTTCTCCCAATGGGTATTGCAACTCCCCCTCGCCTACCTACTCGCCCGCCATACTGACCTGGGCATGCGCGGCATCTGGATATCCTTCCCCGCCACCAACGTGCTCACGGCCGGCGTGTCCTGGCTAGTATACCGCACCGGCAACTGGAAGAAAAAACGGATAATTAACAACCAAGCCGAAGCTAAGGAAGACGCATTAGAGAAAAAAGTCACCCAAGAAATCATGGCTGAAGATCCGGTACCATATGACTACTAAGGTGTCAGGAAGATATAAAGGCAAATAGGGTGCCTAAATGGAATATAAAAGAAGAGCGGTTATGATAACCGCTCTTTTCTCAATCTCTTTCTTTCCCGCCTTCAGCTTTAGCTATTAAGTCAACGACTTCTTTCCAATCGTCCCCTCCCTCGGGAAAACGGGCGATGAGATAGAGAAGAGTCTTTAGCCTGAGAGCCTCTTTTTCCCATGGCCGCAAATCAGGCCAACATAAAAACATGGCCAGATCCGATATGCCATCTTTTTCTATCGATTTCTTATTTTTAATTTTTAATTTCCAATCTAACAAAAAATGATACCGCTGGGTATCATTTTTGTCAAACTATTCAAAAATAACGATTACCCTAGCGTATCGATATCAGTATCGCACCACCCACCATCAGAATAACGCCAGCCAAGGCGCGATACGTGAATCCTTCGTGGAGGAAGATGATGGCTAGGATAAAGACGAAGACCATGCTCATCCGGTCAATAGCCACTACCGGCGTCGCTTGCCCGTGCTTCAAGGCGAAGAAATAGAAGAGCCAAGACAGGGCGCCGAAGATGCCGGCTAGGGCGATAAGGAGCCAATCTCGATTGGACAGGCTATGGAGCGTAAAGCCGTGAAATTTTTTCATAAACACGCTCACCAATACCAAAAAAGCGGCCATGATAAGGGAGCGGACGGTCGTCGCTAAGGTAGAGTCTAGATTCTTGAGTCCGAGCTTTCCCACGATCGCTACGCCCGCCGCGAAAATCGAAGAGAGAAAAGCATATATGATCCACATAGATTTATCATTATTTTATATTTTCACATTATATCACGGAATGATCATTGAGGGGCATACAGGTATGGACTATAGGTGCCGCACCAAAGTACTCCCGGCTGAATTGCTCCCGCGAACCGATAATGCCGTAACTGGCAACGATCGGGATCATTGTGGTTCTCTAATTGCCCGACCAGGTCGAACCCTTGGCCGTCTGCCCGGACGTTGCCATAGGAATACGAGTAGCTGCCGGTAATCCAAGGACCAGCAATATTATTCTTTGGATCAAGCGGCGCTTTCGATAGATATGGTGCTAAGACGGAAAACCAATTTTCCCCCGCAGTACTGTATATATAGCAGTTGCTGCCATAGGGGCAAGTGCCGGCTTGGGGATATAGGCCATTAGCGTCATAATACATTTCCAGAGCTAAGCGGATCTGTTTCAGGTCGCCTTTCCGCCGAGCATCCCGTGCTCTCAGCCTGGCGTCATTTAGGGCAATGATGGAAATAGTGGACAACAAGCCGATGATAGCGATTAC
>CAZSAA010000006.1:0-4283 GCA_964604915.1 uncultured Gammaproteobacteria bacterium | reverse complement strand
CACCGCCGCCAAAATGCCAATAATCGCCACCACAATCATCAGTTCGATCAACGTAAAACCTCGCCTATTACCCGACGATTCAAATATACGCCTAAAATTCATAAACACAGCTATATTATACGATAATATAGGGGAATGGTAAACATTGGCCAAATTTACAGAAAATATGACTAGTGATATTGACAAAATATAGCAACCGTGATATGATAGTTTGATTTTGTTATTTGAAAATTAAATAAACCCAAAAAATATAAACAAATGAAAAAACTATTTTTTTTCTTCATCATTGCATTAACCTTAACCGCCCCGATTATCACCCGCTCCCAGGAAAAAAAAGTAAAGTTAGACTGGGCAGCGCTTTCCAGCGGTGAAGGGGCTCTGTCTTCCGGCCTCTTCTTCGAAACGGAGTTCCTCCGCGGAGAGGATGTGATAGGACTATATTTGGGAAAAGAAGATTTGGCCACGTATTATTTGAAGGCCTTCCTCAACTCGAAGATCAAAGCCGGGCCTTGTTTGGAATACTTCCACAACTCCCCCACCTTAGGCGGGATGGTCCTGCTACTGCCCGTAAAAAACGTTTCCGCTCTGACCTGGAGCGGGATAACGGCCGGACAATACGGCCAGAAGGTCGAACTGACCAACTGGCAATTCCTGTTCTTATGGCAACAGGTGAACTACTGCTATAAGCGGTTCACGGCCAGTGGCATCGTGCTGCTGTTTGATGAAGTCTGGCATCCGATCCTGGACTTCAAATACAAGCAGCCGCTTGATAAGGAGTTTTGCCTCTTTACCAGCGCCGGTTACGACTTCTCCGGCGAAGGTAAGTCCTTGCTCAAGCTGGGCATCATGTATACCCCGAAAAAGAAATAAGGGGAGAAAAGAAGAGGAGGAAGAAGAAGAAGAAAAAAAAGAAGAAAAAATAAAAAAGAACCGACCCGAAAGAGGCCGGTTTTTTATATCTTCAAAGCGCTATCCAATTAATCGTTCAATATATCTTCTTGTCCGGCTGATCCGGCTTTTCCAGCAGGAAAAATAGTCCAGTTAAGGCGGGAACGCCGCCGAACACCAAACCATTCCAGATAAACGGATGGAAGAAGAAGGCAAAGAAGATCGCCAGGACGATAAAGAGCCAACCACCGATCTGAGGCTGCCGCCAGGCTACTACGGCCACCACGAATACGATGAAAGTTAGGGAAAGGTGCGAGAGCATTCCCCCGAAATCGAACTCCGCGCCAAATGCTTCCAGAATAAATAATCCGAAGAAGATGACGATAAGAGCAGCCAAGACGCGAGGAAGATAATAGATGAGATTCTTCTTAGCCATATGATTAGATTGAGCCTTAGCTCAGTTTAATACTATATATATTTATATTATAGCATATTGCCTAAGATAAGGGGAGATGAGGGAAAAGCGTTTGACAATCCCTCGCTTTCGGCCTATGATTATCTATTAATACTGAACCTTAAAATAAAAAGATGGGAAAAGAAATAACCAGAGAAACCGCGTCTTCGCTCAAGACCGGCGCTTTCCTGGTATTATATCACAACATGAGCGATGGGCCGGAACCCGATTGGCGAGCCATTGATTCCGGACCAGTACTTTACGTCACCTGTATTCCCCGCACGATCGTCATGTGGTCAACCAAGTTAGGACGAGAGATAAAACTGGGATATGACAAAGAATACTGCCGGTGGCGCGCCCTCCATCCTGGGTTGCTTGACGAGCTGTGCTCAAGCGATAACCGTAGATTATTCCTTGTAAAACAGGATAAGCGTCGCTTGCCTATCCCACCCGCTCAAAACGGTAATCGGGCGACAACCTGAAAGGAATAAACCATGAAAAAATCATCATTCCCTCCCTTAAAGCAATATGACTTTATCATCTTGCGCCAGGGACAGAAAGAATTCGACGGCGGCCTGATTCTCGAGATAGACCGCCGGCAAGGAGTCATCCGCTACCTTTCCCCTAAGAAAGAGGACCTGATTACCTTGACCTTCCAGCCAGGAACTAACCGCTGGCGGTTCTCTAACCAAGACTTTCCTGATCAGCCAGCCGATGGCTTCACCCTGACAAGGGAAGAATACGCTAAATCTTATTTCTAACGACTATCCTCCGGGATAGTTTTTTTATCCATCAGACAAACAAAAATCGGCACAGGCCATCTAGAACTCCAGATGTTCCAGCTCCTGCGTTTGGAAAAAATCCTTCGTAAACGCTACTGCTTTTTCCGAGGAAAAGTCCTTGCAGGTATACAGCACGCATGACAGGAACCGTTCGTTTGACCAGACATATAGAGCTATTCCTGAATCAATCAGCGGGATGAAGGCATCATACCCTTGGTTTATATCCTTGCCTTCGCCAGCCGGGCAATGAATTATCGGTTTTCCATACACTCGGAGCCCCAAATGAACGGGTAATCCGGTAAGATATCGACTCACCACTTCCCGATCCACGGCAATGGTGTATTTAGCTTCGATAAGAAGCCGTTTCCTGACGATTTGTGGCGCAATATTTTTCATACAGCCTGAAATATTAAACTATCTTATCCAGATCTCCGTCTATCACGACAGGATCCATATCAATTATCTCATCAACGTAGTGCATCCTTTCGCCTCGAGACGGAATCTGATTGAACAGATATATCTTCTTGCCATGGCCATAGGCGAAGCCCATTTCCATCAAGGTACTGCCACCTATATATCCAGCTATTCCCTTCTTGTCGAGATTGAGAACTAAAATAGCGTCAGACGCCTTGATGAAGTCCCAGTACCGCCTTATCATATCCACTTCCTGCGCCTGTCTGATTCCGATATCCCCGCCCGACTCCTTGGCTTTGATAAAATCATCGAAGGATATCTCGCCATCGATTATTTTCTGGGAAACATATGGGATGTTTACTTCCCACCCCTTGTTTTCCAAAATCTCCTTAATCTCTTTTATCTTTGGCGTGAAGTCCACGCTTGAACAGATAGTAATGGTCATAAGTATTTATTTAGATAAATTGTAATCAACGATGATTAGCCGGCTAGTGGCGCCATAAATCATTTTTCTAAAAATGATATTTTTATTATGAGCCAATAGATTATCTTGGCGGGAAAAATAGGGCGACACGCTGGAAACGGTCTTAGATCTTACTCCCGCTATATTTGTTTGGAATAAGTAAATTACACCGAAACTTTCTTTTGCAATATCATTTCCAACAACGGAACAGCTATTGTTTATATAAATATTAGCTAAAATATGACACCATTTAGCTTTATTTTTTCATGCTCTGTCCAACAAAAATAAGCTATTACTAGCTTATTTTTGTTAGCGCGGAGAGGGTGGGACGCACTTGGAATGGTCTTAGCTAAAAATCTGTGTAAAATCCAACAATAAAGCTAAATGATCTGAAACTTCATCTGGTAAAACTTCAAATTGATTGATTTTTATGTCTTTCGATACAAAAGCATAATCAGCAAAAGGTAAAACTTCAATTTTATTATAATTTGAATTCCGAGTTGTCTTAAATCCGCTGGCTTTAATTAAATTTTTCATCTGGTTTTCTAATTTTAGGATAGCTTCTGTGTTCATGTCCAGATTAAAGTCTCCAACTAAAATTTGAGATTTAACACTATTATTAATAATCTCCAACAAACGATTTGTTTGCAAATCTCTCTCTGGTGTATCTTTTTTGGAATTCCCCGGAATACCGTGAAAATTATGAATTATTAAATCGCGATTTTTTAAATAAATTGATTGAATCACGCGCGGATAATAACTATCACCATTAGGCATTGATAAATGCTTAGTCTCCTGGGCTGTTAAAATTTGTTTTGACTCTACTTTTTCTACTTCGATGTTCTTACGAACAAAAGACGCTATGCCAACGCCCGAAGCCATTTCTGTAAAATAACACTCAAAATCAGGCAATATATTTTTTAAGTCTTCAAAAAGATTAGTCCTTTCACTCGCCTCTTCCGTTTGGTTTAAATACTCTCCATTTCTTATTTCTTGAAAACAAAAAATATCTACATCTTTTGATTGATATTCCAAAAACTCTTTTAATGGTTCATATTTTATTCCGCACCAGGCATTCAAAGAAATTAATTTCATACTTATTATAATTTAAACAGACATACACACTCTTATCGGGTTATATTTTTTATTTATTCTAATATTAGCACTGACCGTTCCAAAGTTCAATCCTCCCTACAAAAAATAGCCCTAAAATAGGACTATTTTCAATCTGCGGAGAGGGTGGGATTCGAACCCACGGCACCATTTCTGGTGCGACGGTTTT
>CAZSAA010000005.1:2811-36410 GCA_964604915.1 uncultured Gammaproteobacteria bacterium | reverse complement strand
ATGTACGCCTTACCATCGAGCGCTTCAATCATGATCTTTTCTCCGGCGGAGATAAGCTTCAAGATCGAAGGGTTCTGCTTAATTTTTCCGTCTTCAGCGAACAGGTCTTCAACAAGCTGGAAGATTACTCCCGGTTTGCTGATTACCGCCTGGACTTTATCCGAATCGGCATTTGTTTTCTTGACGGCGCTGGCAATCGCCTTAGTAATGATACCAGCCAGTTCCAGCCCTTGTCCGAAACTAGGATTTTGGCTACTTTTTTCCATTGTTTTATTTTTAAAATACATGATTCTGACGCCTTCCCCGTCAGATTGGGAGATACTGGTTTTTAAGTATCGTAATATTGTATAACAAATCTTAATTTATGTCAAGGGTTTTTGAGAGATTAATGCCTTATGTTGTGAATATTAGGGCTAAAATCAAGAAAAAACGATTGCCATGATGACAACCGCTTTCTAACTTTTTTATTCCTCATTCACAACTCAAGGATACCGCCTCTTCAAGCCTAAAATCCTTGGCTGGTTTCGGCTCGGGCAACTTTATCACCCCCAATTCTCCCTGGGCGGCTTTCTGGCAAGCGCGATAGAAGCCATCTGCCCCGATATAATCTTCAAAGGCAACTTGTGTTCCCGGCACTTCAGTAATCGAGAGTACCGCCGCTTGGGTCCGACGAGCCTGTGACTCATCCCGGAAAGCGACACCGATGACCCGGACGCTGTTATTCCTGAGAGTATATCTCAAGAAGGCATCACAACAGCCAGTAAGGTGGTTAGCCCACCCAGCGCCGACAACGATAGCGTCAACTCCGACATTTACCAGTTCCTTCAATAGCTCTTGCGTTTCCAGAGTATTACGGTGCTGGCTGCGGATATAGACCCCGAACACTTGTGCCGAACCCTCTGCCTGGTACTTGGCCAATTGGTGCAAGCCATGGCCGCATTGCTGCAAATCGCTTAGCGACCCGATTATTACCGCTATCTTTCTCATTTTTTAATATTTTTTAATGTTCAATAGGAAGAATACGTCTTCCCGACTTACGGATATCAAACAAATATCATGCCATCCTATCATATACCATAACCGGTGTCAAAAAGGCCGGAAAGTCCGGCCTTATCGCATATATCATCGTATATTTTCCCTAGATCTTCACTTCCACCACCTGCACGGTATTATCCTTCTTGTTCTCGAACCTCACGTTGACCGAACGCTTGACGATGTTATGAGAAATGACTTTTCCCTGCTGCCCCTTTACCTTCATGACCGTACCCAGAGGCGGTAATTCGTCCTCCATCCGCTTATAATTCTCGAATTCAAAAGACAGGCAGCACATCAGGCGACCGCACATGCCAGAAATCCGGTCGCTGCCGCGATGGGATATCTGCTGAGCTTCCGCCATCTCTGAGGTGACCGAAGAGAAATTCTTGACGCAACCCTGGCAACAAAGCGTCCGGCCGCAACCGCCGCAATCGCCGCATAGACGGGCCTCGTCTCGGGCGCCAATCTGGGTAAGGCGGATGTTGGCATTGAAATAGCCGATCATATCTTTGACCAAGCTGCGAAAATCAATCCGGCCATCCGCTATGAACGCGAAGTTTATCCTCCCTCTATCGACAGAATATGAGACGTCGACGAACTTCATGTCCAAGCCTAAACGCTCAGCCATGTCCTTAGCAATGGAAATCGCTTTCTCTTTCTCCGCCTTATTAGGCAAACGCGAAAGGTCGTCAGCGCTAGCGCGACGCTTGATGCTCGGCAATTCCTCGATCTTCACTCCTTCCATCCGGACATCATCGCAAAGGATCTGGCCGACTTCTTCCTTACCATCCTTTTCCAGGATAACCCGGTCGCCCTTGGCTAAGTCGGATGATTCAGTCGAATATGTTTCCGCCTTTTCCCAGGGGGCGAGGCGGATATTTAGTATCTTCATAGCTATTGTTGACATATACGCGAAAGGCAGGATGCCCTGCCCTTCGCTCTATCTAAATGGCCATCTAATTATACCAAGCTGAACCGCTTGAAGTCCAGGATCTTGGCCTCTCCCAAGACATCCTTGACCTTCTTCTTATCGTCCTTGATATATTCCTGGTCTACCAGGCAGACTTCACTGTAGTATTTAGCAACCTTGCCGGCGAGAATCTTCTCGATAATCGCTTCCGGTTTGCCTTCCTTGGCCAGCTGTTCGCGGTATATCTCCTTTTCCTTCTCGAGTTCAGCTGGATCTACTTGGCTAGAGTCAAGGTATTTGGGGTTAGCGGCGGCGATCTGCATGGCGATATCCATGGCTAAGTCTTCCTTGCCCGGCTTGTCCAAGGCAACGATGACGCCCATACGGCCGCCCAGATGCGAATATGCCGCGACACTCTCGCCAGAAACGCTAGCGATGCGCTTGATATCAAGCTTCTCGCCGATGACGCCACTCAAATTAGCGAGAGCTTCCGCGACGGTACTGCCAGCCATATTCTCGTTAAGCAAATCTTCAACCTTCTCGACCCCCTTCTCCATGAGAGTAAGGATCTGCAGGCCGAATTCCTGGAACTTGTCATTACGGGCAACGAAATCGGTCTCGGAATTGAGTTCGGCCATATAGGCCTTGTTGCCCTTGGCGATGACCTTGACTACGCCTTCGTTGGTTTCGCGATCGCCACGCTTGGCAGACTTGGCAATTCCCTTCTTGCGCAGGATCTCGACCGCCTGCTCGATATCTCCATTCGCCTCATCCAAGGCCTTCTTGCAGTCGACCATGCCAGCGCCGGTCATTTCTCTTAGTTTTTTTATCTCTTCCATATTTTTATGAATTATTTTTCCTCCTTCTTGGCTTCGGCTGCCGCCTTCTGATTCTTCTTGGCTTCGATCAGGTTCTTCTTGACGGAGGCGAGCACGAGCTCGATAGTCTTGGTGGAATCATCATTGCCCGGGATGGGGTAATTAGCGACTTCCGGGTTGGTATTGGTATCACAGATGGCAATGATCGGGATATGCTTAGCTCTGGCCTCATCTACCGCGGTCTTCTCTTCCTTGATGTCCCAGATAAACAAGGCGTCAGGCAGCTTGTTAAGGCCGACGAGCCCACCCACTCTAGCTTCTAGCTTCTTGATATCGCGGGCGAAGTCTAATTGTTCTTTCTTGGTATATTTCTCGAGCTTGCCGGTCGCCTGTTTCTCAATGAGGTCCTGATATTTCTTGATGGACTTCTTCACGATCGGGAAGTTGGTGATATAGCCACCCAGCCATTTACCCACGACATAGGCCTGGCCGGAATCCTCCGCCGCCTTCTTCATGGTCGCCTTCACTTGGTTCTTGGTGCCCACAAACAGGATGCTCTTGCCCTCCATGACGAGGTTAGACATGAATTCGATAGCTTGGCCGAGCATTTCCCGGCTCTTGACCAGGTCGATCACGTACAAGCCGTTCTTGACGCCGAAGATATACGGCTTCATTTTAGGGTGCCAGCGGTTGGTGCGATGGCCGAAGTGCATGCCGGATTTCAGCATCTCTTCTACTGATGGTAGTTGGATCATATTCTTTTTCTTTAACCCCGGACCATATGGCCCGAGCTACTGCCCGGATAATCTATATCTTTAGTTTAGATATAAACAAGAAAAAATTATACCGAGCATGATTATTTATTATTTTTTATTATCAATCTTAATTATCTTCCCCCTATTCCTCTTCCTCATCGTTATCAACGACCGGATTATGTTTCTGATCAAACCTCGCCTGGCTCATTAGAGCCATATAGAAGGCACTGATGATAGAAAGCACAGCCGGAATGCCGGTCCAGAAGAACAGCAAGTGCAGGACACCAGAAAAGGGGCGACGGAGATAGAAGCGGTGAGCGCCGAAGGAACCAAGGAATATGGCTAACAATACGGCGACACTACGATGTTTTCTCTTCATATATCCATTTTAAATACAGCCGGAAAAGGCTGCTTTAACTGCTAATATATTAGGTTATCCGGGCAAATATGTCAACAAAGCCCGAAAATTCAAAGGTTCTTAGCGATAATAGTCTCTTTTTTTCCTAAGTAATCGAGAAAGATAAGGGTATGACCGCCGCCATCGCCTAGTTTAAATCTCTTCCTCAGGTCTTCCGGACTGACCCCGAAATGGCGGGCTACGATATTGGCCCGGCTTATCCCGTTCCTTTCTATCATCTCCCTGGTTTTCTTCACGGAAAACGAACCATGATCAACAACGACAAAAGACCGGAAAACGCGCTGAGCATAGCCATCAAGATGGTCGACGGTGAGCCAATCGCTCGTCGGGGAGAGTCGTGATAGGCGATAATGGGAAGAAATCTCCCCGATCAGTCCGGCCTTGATAATCGCCTTATTAGGCAAAACCAAATATTTCTTCAACGAATCGGCATATTCCAAGTTTTCCGTGCCCAGCTGGTTGCTAAATGAGACTGGCACATCACCATCAAGTATCGTCGCCTTCCTGGCCGCATTTTTGAATCGGCCGAACCATAGGAGGGCCGCCTTGTTGTTATCGTCCTCTGAAATTACTTCCACCCCCGGTTCGCCCGGCAATCTCTTGATTTCCTCATAATCGAAAGCGGGCGATATCTTTATACAAATTTCTTCCGTCACCCCGAGCATCCGCGGCAACATTGCTGCCACGTCCGGCTGGCTATTATATATCGACCTGGTCTTGGTCTTGCCTGTCCGTATCCGCTGCGGGTCGATAATAAAGGCCTGACTATCCCTAATATTGTCCTCCGCCCGGCCATGGATGAACTCGATATTACCGGCTACACCGTATAGGACGGCGTTGTGCTTAGCGCAAGCGAGATGAACCGCATCTAAGTCGACTGCCCGGACCGGAAAATTTTCAGCCAGAAAGATTGCATTGCCACCCACGCCGGTAGTAAGGTCGGTCACCGTGCCGTTCTCGATTACCGACCGGAAACGGCCAGCGATATATCGTGATACCTTTTCCCCACTAGATTGCTCAAGTCCATCGGCAGTAAAATACATGTCGCTGGATTTGGAAAATTTATCAGCCGCAGTTAACCTGAGTTTTTGCAAGCTAGTGATTTCGGCGGCAAACGGCACGCCCTGCTTAGAAAGCTTGATTGCTAAAGACGGAAGATCTTCCACTCTTATCTCCCTATACTCCTCCAATATCTTCCGGCCTTCGTTTGAATCGAAGAAACCTAATGCCTCGATAGTCATGAATAGATTTGATTAGATATTATGCCCTATTGATGCCAGTAGAACTGCTTGATTTGAGAATTATAGGCAGCGACCAAGGCGTTATACTCCTTGATCTTAGCCTCATAGTCCGCCACGCGGACGTTAAACTGAGCAACTAGCGTGTTATATTCCTGCACCGCCGCCTTGTAGTTAGTCGTATCGCCTTGATTGTAATAGTAATCTATGTCGGCTTTCTTCTGGGCAAGCGCCGCTTCATCCCGGGTGAGTGCATCTTGCTCGATATCTATCTCCCCCTTAAGCGAGGCCATCTGCGTTTCTTTGGTTCCAATCTGGCTGGCTAGGATGAGAGTTATGCTAGGATCATAGCTTTCGCCCCCACTCTCCTGATATACTTCCATACTGCCGAGCTGGCTGGCCCCGGCGATCTTAGCCCAAGTACTGCCGGTACTAGCCTGCCCGCCGGATAGGCTGGGCGGCACGGCAGCGAAAGGCAGGCGGTTAGTCGTCTCTCCATAGCAATAGCCAGAACCGGAAGTCGACAGCGAGGAATCGCAACGGATACCGAGAGCCGAATGGTTGCTTTCCGGAAAATCCAGGACAGCGGCGCCATAGCCTAATTCGCGCAAGAGCAGCACCCCCAGGAAAACCTTTTCCGAACACACCCCCTTGTTGAGATAGAGGGTCTCATAGGGCATATTGGGCGTAAAGGAACTACTCCCCGCCTTATCATGGTCATAGGGGATGGACTGGACGAAGGCCAAGGCTAGCTCAGCTAACCCCTCTCCATCCCAACCATTATCACTCGCTATCTGGCGCAAGGAACCAGCTAAAGCAACGATACTGCTATCATCGGCCTTAGTCTTGAGGAAAAGGGCGTAGAAACTATCGCGCACAGCCGAAGATTCTTCACCAGAATAATATACCAGTTTAGGAAGCTGACGATAATAGTTATACAGCGCCTCATCCATCGCCAAGGATATACTATAATTATCGCCTCGATATTCGAAAGAGAAGGTACGGGAATGATGGGAATCATATGGAGGCGATACCAGGTTCTCTCCGATTGGTATCTGACCTATATTCCCATTACTTATCCCCAACCCCCGCGAACGCAAGATGTCGAAAGCATCTTGCGGCCGGCCTAGATAATATAGCTGCCGACTGACTGGGTCGGCATAATATGCTTCTCCATTCTTCTGTACTCGCAGTAGAATGCGGCCATAAAGACGGGAAGGCAAAGCGGTCTGCACCTGGGTAAAGTCGCTTTCGCTAATACCCAAACCGAAGCTCCTCAATATATTGAAAGCATCGTCCGGCCGACCTAGATAATATCGCTTGAGATCAATAGGGCTGACATACCAGGCTTCACCATGGCTTTCCACTTGCAGCAAGATGCGCCCAGAAAGAGACTGAACGGAAACAGCAGCCAAAGATACCCGGCCTGACTGAAAAGACAATCCAGATAGGACGATAAGGGATATTAGGGTGACGGCGAGTTTCCTTCTCATATGACTAAGAATTAAGTACGGATAAGTACCGATCCACAACCGGACGGCGCGGCAAGTGGCCGGTATCATTGATGTATGAAATAACGACATTGCCACCACTATCGACAATCAGCTTACTTATCGACGCCTGGAATATTTCCATCGATAAAAACCCAAAGATATCGGCGTCTAAGATTCCGGTCAAAATAGAGCGGATAAAATTGCCATGAGTAAATATCGCGATATTTTTCCCTTTATTTTCCTTAACTATCCTGCCCAATACCGCCTTCCCTTCCTGTTTTTTCCGAGTCAAGAGCCGTTTCAATTCCGCCTTATCAACGATATGTTTGCCTCGTTCTTCAAGGGAAATATTGAAATATTGAACGCGATACCAACGACTCCAATCAAATTCGTTGAGCCCCTCTTCTATCTCATAACGGCATTTCTTGTGACACAGAAATATCTCAGCACTTTGGCGCGCCCGCTCCATCGCGCTACTATAGACTGTCTGTATGCCTAAATTATTCAGGTGATGGGCTAAACGCTCGGCTTCGCCAATACCGGTACGTGAAAGAGGCATACGGGAATCACCCAGTTTCTTTTGTAGGAGATAGTTAGGCTGGCAATGCCTGATCAGATAGATGGTGGTATAGGGCTTGAGCGAAGCGCTGCGGGCGACGCGTCCTTTGAGTTTTATTTCTTTCTTCATAGTTTAGCAGGAGCAAGATAAAGCCGCCTAAGCAAAGCCGGCGGCTATCATCGTACGTTATTGCTTCAGGTTGTCCAGGACGAAATCCCAATCGACTAGGTGGTCCATCACGGCATCAATGAACTGGGCACGACGATTCTCATAATCTAGGTAATATGAATGTTCCCAGACATCGAGCCCGAACAGCGGTTTAGCGCCGGCTGAGAGCGGATTGACGCCATTGGGGCCGGCCATGATGGAAATACGGTCGTCTTCCTTAGCTAGCCAAGCCCAACCACTACCAAAGAGGGTAAGAGCAGTTTCCTTGAACTGCTTCATCATCGCTTCGAAGGATCCGAAGGAGTGGATGATCGCCTGTTCCAATTCGACCGGTACGGTCTTGGGACTAGAAGCTGGCGCCAAACATTTCCAGAAAAAGTCATGATTATATGCTTGCGAGGCGTTATTGAAGACAGCACTGCGACTCTCGTTGCCGAAACTTTTTTCGATAAGGCCTTCCAAACTATCCCTTTCCATATTGGTCCCGGCAACCAGAGCGTTTAGCTTATCAACATAGGCCTGATGATGCTTGTTATAGTGGAGGTCCATGGTGCGGGCGGAAATATACGGGGCGAGCGCATCGAGCGCATAGGGCAATTCTTGTCTAACGAACATATATTTCAATCTCCCCTGACCCGTATTACTACCGGCTGCGGGAGCTAGCTTACTTAGTATTTAATAATATTAACAGAAAACTGAAAAAACCGCCACTTATGACGATTTTTATCTAATCTCCAAGAAAATTTTCCTATCAATCCTTCTTCCGTCCCGCTAGCTGCCCGCAAGCAGCATCAATCTGGTCGCCGAAACGGTGGCGGCGGGTATAGGCGATGTTATTTTTTTCCAAATAAGCGCAAAAAGTCTTGATTACCGACTCATCAGAAGCTTGGAAGCGACCGGTGGGGTTATATGGAATGATATTAACGAAACAGAGGCGGCGATTCTCAAGGCTCCCTATCAACGCAACTAGGGTTGCGGCATCCTTGAGGCTGTCATTAACCCCTTTTATCATCATATACTCCAACATCAGGCGGCGGTGCGTACGGTCGATATACTCGTCCAAGGCCGGCCAAAGTTCGGCTAGGGGATATGTCTGATTGATGGGCATCAACTGGGAACGCTGCTTGTCCGTCGAGGCATGGAGGGAGATAGCCAGGTTTGCCTGGAGATCTTCCTTGGCGAAACGCCGGATACCGGGCACGATACCGGAAGTCGATACGGACATGTGGCGACTGCCGATATTGAAGTATGATTCTTGGTTCATCAACTTCATCGCCCCGAGTACGGCATCGTAGTTAAGGAAAGGCTCCCCCATCCCCATGAAGACCAGATGGGAAACCGATTCTTTCTGAGCAGAGAGCTGCCGTTTCCAAAATAGCACCTGCACCATGATCTCGAACTCGCTCAGGTTACGACGGAAACCGTTCTGGCCGGTGGCACAAAAAGCACAACCTAACGGACAACCAGCTTGGGACGAGAGACAGACGGTATGGCGCTTGTCGCGGTGGACGATGAGCACGGTCTCAATTTGCTCGCCATCCTCCAGGCGGATCAAAGCCTTCCTGGTCTTTTCTTCGCTCTCTTGCAACTCCGCTTCGATCCGGAGCGGGTATTCCTGGTTAAGTTTCTCCCTGAGGGCAAGCGGGAATACGCTAGCTTCTTGCCAATCGGCGATAGCGTCGCCAAAGACCGCCTGTTGGGCTTGGATCTGGCGGAATTTAGGGAGGGTGGCGAGAATGTCGCGCAATATCCTGATGTCTTTCATAGGGTTATCTTTTCTTTCTTAAGGTTATCGCTACTATCTCGGAGCGGCTATTAGTGCGCATAGGCGGGCCCCAGGTACCAGTCCCGACGCAGACAGAAAGCGAGAAGCTGCCTTCGTGATATATCCCCTTGTCATGGCCGTGATAATAGGCGGTAGTGAGGAAGTTCAGGGGAAAAAATTGGCCGTAGTGGGTATGTCCAGAGAGCATCAGGCTGACATTCCTAGCCTTAGCTTCATCAAGACCTTTAGGTTCATGGAAGAGCAGGATGGAAGGACGCTTGGAATCATGGCCGGCTTTTTCTAATGCCGCGCCTAAACTGGCTTGGCGATCAAAAGAAAAATCAATCCCGATTATCTGTAGTCCCGCTGATTCTATCTTCTCATTATCCAGGATGCGCACATTGTCGCCTGAGAGCGCCGCCTTGACCCGTTCGAAGCCGAGCATCAAATCATGATTACCAAAAGAATAATATACGCCGCGGGGAGCGGAAAAACCAGTCATCAGTTTATCTACCCAATCGAATTCCAGGTCGATATCATCGAACATATCACCGGTGATAAAGAGAGCTTCCGGTGATAGTGCCTTTATCTTCCTTAATATTCGGCCGAAAAAACGATGACGATAGATGGGGCCTAGGTGCAAGTCAGATATCTGGACCACTTTCTTCCCTTCCCATCCTTCCGGAAGATCGTCTATATACGCCTCTTCTTCTCTCACCCGCGGCCAGGCCGCCAAGGCATGGCCGATAATTCCTAAACCTAGACCGATAATGATCCAAGCGGCCAACTGGACTGATTGGGAAAGGGGAATAGAAAGATCGATCAAGGAAACAACCGCCGCCGCTAACCCGAGATTAAGCATAATGCCCAGCCAGGTAGATGATATCAAGTACAGGGCGCGCAAGATCAACATATCACGCTTGACCGATCGGATAAGCCAATTGGACAAAGGGCCCAGTACGGCGAAGGAGGCGACTAATATGGAAAGCCAAGACGCGGGACCGTCAGGGGAAATAAAATGCTTAGCTATGACGAAAAACGCCCAATAGGTCAAGATGATAAACGGATATATCAGCCAAGAATAGAATTTCATAGGAATAGGCGGCGCCTAGCTAAGGAAAGGAAATTTAGCCAGAGGAGCGTCCTGGCCTAACTCGCCAGCGATTTCCATCAAGCGATTATATTTGCAGACTCGCTCGCTGCGGGCGGGGGCGCCGGTCTTGATCTGTCCCGCACCAGTAGCGACAGCGAGATCGGCAATGAAATCATCTTCCGTTTCGCCGCTGCGATGGGAGATGACGCAGTGGAAACCATTCTCATGCGCTAATCGGATAGCATCAAAAGTTTCAGTCAAAGTACCAATCTGATTTGGTTTGATCAAGATGGCATTGCTGGCTTTTTCTTCGATGCCGCGACGCAAACGTTTTACATTCGTGACATATAGGTCGTCACCCACTATCTGCCTGTCGCCATGCTGGACGGTAAAGGACTTAAAAGATTCCCAATCGTCTTCGGCAAAGGCGTCTTCAAGGGAAACTATTGGATAGCGGGAGATCAAGTCGGAATAGAAGGCGGATAGCTGCTTACCATCCATCTTCATCCCTTCCTTGTTCAAGGAGTATTCCCCGCCGCTAAAGAATTCGGTGGCGGCCGCATCAATGCCGAACGCTACTTGCTTGCCCGGTTCATAGCCGGCTTCGGTAACGGCCTGGAGCAGTAACTCAAAAGCTTCGGCGTTGCTGGTAACGGCCGGAGCGAAGCCGCCTTCATCCCCTACGCTCAGGCTATAGCCCTTGCCTTTGAGGACCTTCTTGAGGGATTGGTATATTTCCGCGCCCATCCGGACGGCTTCCGCCATATCCTTAGCGCCTACTGGCAACACCATATATTCTTGGATATCGGTTGCCCAATTGGCATGCTTGCCGCCGTTTAAGATATTTAGCATCGGCATCGGCATGACAAGCTTACCATTAGAAGCGGGGTATAGCGAAGAGAGATAACGATATAGCGGCAAGCCCTGCGCCTGCGCTTCGGCCCTGGCACAAGCCAGTGATACCGCGAGGATAGCATTAGCGCCTAAATTACCTTTATTGTCCGTACCGTCGAGATCTATCATCGCCTGATCGATTTCTGCCTGATTACCTGCATCCTGTCCGATGAGCGCTGGCGCGATATTCTTCTCGATATTGGAAACGGCCGCAAGGACGCCCAGGCCGTTATAGCGCTTAGGGTCGTTATCGCGCAACTCGACTGCTTCATAGCTACCAGTCGAAGCGCCGCTTGGTACCATCGCCATACCGCTGGCGCCGCCTTCGAGTATGACCGCAGCAGCGACGGTCGGATTACCGCGAGAATCAAGGATCTCGCGCGCTGTTATCGAAGTTATTTTCATATATTTAGCGATTTAGTTTACAAGCTTAGGCACTCCTTGTTGATATACCTCTCGGTACGGACGATCACCTTACGCAAGAATTTGACCGCTTCGAGGGCATAGTCGCCGACAGCCGTCTCATCGGATAGCATGATCGCATCGGCGCCATCCATGACGGCGTTAGCGATATCGCTCACTTCCGCCCTGGTCGGAGCCTGATTCTTGATCATCGAAGTCATCACCTGGGTAGCGATTATAGCTGGGCGCTTGTGCCAATGCGCCTGGCGCACTAGATTCTTCTGGATGATCGGCAATTCTTCGATCGGCGTTTCGATACCGAGATCACCGCGGGCGATCATAATGGAATCAGAAGCGAGCACTATCTTATCGATGTTCTTGAGAGCGATGCCTCGTTCGATCTTGGAAACTATCTTAATGCCACTACGGCGACCGATAATCTGACGCAATTTAAGGACGTCGCTAACGGTCTGGACGAAGGATAAGCCGACATAATCGACACCGACCTTGAGGCCGAAAGCCAAATCCTTGAGATCCTTGGCAGTGAGCCCGCCTTTCTTGAGATTGGTATCAGGCACGTTGATTCCTTTGTTGGAACTAAGCAACCCGCCGTGGACCACTTCCGCGCTGATAATCCTTCCCCGCACTTCCCTTACCACGAGTTCTATCTCGCCGTTGCAGAGGAAGAGAGGCTGGCCTTTCTTGATGTATTTATATAATTCCTGGTTATCGATAGGGATGACGCCGCCCGCCTTGTACGAGTCCTTGGAATAGGTAAAATCATACTTCTTCCCATCCGGCAGGATGATACCGCCTTCAGGCATCTTGCCAACGCGGATACGCGGTCCTTGTAAATCCAGCAGAACGTGCACCTGCCGCTCAGATTTGGCGTTAAAATCATTAACGATCTTCCTTATTCTCTTATACTGATCGAAACTAGCGTGCGAAAAGTTCACCCGGACGATGTCTACTCCCGCTTCGATCAGGGAAAGCAGTTTCTGCGGATCTTCAGATTTCGGGCCGACAGTGGCGATGATTTTGGTTCTCATACTCTTGTTCTTATCTTAATGTGAATTAAATAAATAAAGCGGCCGGAGCCGTCTGCAATGGCAAAAATGCCACCATTATTATAGACTATCCGGCCTGTTTTGGAAAGGACTTCAAATAATCAAAAACCGATTAGTGAAAAATGGATTCTATCTTTATAATCTGAGAATAATCACACTTTTTTCGCTTATAATAACCCTAGATAATCCAGTCCAATATATCCAATTTCCACATCGGTATTCTTTCCGGTTTTAAGCAGTTCCCTAAATTCCGAAAGTGGCATTAAAATCACTTCTGCAAACTCATTTTTATCCAAATTCTGTTCGGCTATTTTCTCGCAATTTGTTATAACAGCGCAATATCTATTCATGGTAGAATAGGCACAATCGTATACGGTTGCAACAATCTTTACGCTTCCTCTATATCCTGTTTCTTCTAAAAGTTCTCTCTCAGCGGCCTGTTCTGGAATTTCATTTTCTCCAATATATCCACCCGGTAATTCGCTTAATATCTCGTTCGGACCTGGACGAAACTGTTTAACTAATATTACACGCTGATCCTTGGTAATAGCCAAGATTCCTGTGGCAGGCCCTTCTTTTTTTAAATAAAAATCACTTTCTTCCTCATTAGGCATTTTATATAGTACCTTTTCTATTTTTCGACTATATTTTTGAAAAACTATTTCTCTTGACAACTCCTGCCATTTTTTTATCTTATTGGACATAAAACCATCTATAATCAAGCCTTAAACTTATAATACCGATAATTAAATAAAAAGTAAATAATAACATTCTACATCTCTAAAAATTTCTAACACTACTTATGCCTAATGGCGGCCAAAAGGCGCTGATATCGCTCAAGATTACTCAAAGAAGCCAATTTCTGTCCCAAGCCCTCATTGAGACGGAAAAGATGGTGAAGATAGGCACGGGTATGCGATTTCAGGCTAACGATAGCGCTATCGGCCGATATCGCCCGGAAATCCTGCTCGAATTTCGCATTATTGATATTTATGACGTTTTTCCGCCAAGATTTAGTGAATGAAAACAAGCGTCCATGCCGCCCTTCCCTGGTCGGGATGACGCAGTCGAACATGTCCCAACCGAGCTTAGCGCAACGGATGATATCTTCCGGCGTGCCGATACCAAGCGCGAAGCGCAAGGAATCCGCCGGAATGAAGCTAGCGGTCTTCTTGAGCACTTCTCCCAAGAACTTCCCTTGCCTATCGACCGGCCTAGCGCCGAAACCATAGCCGTCAAAACTAAGCTTGGCCAACTCCTTGGCGCAATGTTCCCGCAAGTCTATTTCCGCACCGCCCTGGATAACCCCGAAGAGCAGCGGACGCTTAGCGGATGGGATATTCCTCTTCTTGATCTGCCTATCATATTCCACTCGGCAGCGCCTAGCCCAAACGATGGTGCGCTCGACCGCCCTTTCCAGATCAGGCCGGGAAAATTCATTAGGCGGGCAATCATCCAAACAGACCATCATGTCTACGCCGAGGTCGAATTGAATCTGGATAGACTTCTCGGGCGTGAGTTCATGTTTAGAGCCGTCCAGAGGAGAGCGGAAAATAGCGCCGTTATCATCGATCTTACCCATCTGCGGATTGCGATGGATGAGCGAAAAGACTTGGTAGCCGCCAGAATCGGAAAGTAACGGACCGTCCCAGCCCATGAAGGCGTGGATGCCGCCAGCCTTCTTTATCACCTTAATCCCAGGCTGGAGATACAAGTGAAAAGTATTGACTACCATCGCCCGCGTACCGGTCGCCTTCACCTCGGCATTATCGATCAGCTTGAGAAACCCGCGCGTGGCATCAGGCATGAAAAATGGCGTATCGATTTTCCCATGGGCAGTATTAATCGTACCGCGGCGAATATTGCCACTATTATCTTTAATCTTGAACATGTATATGTTAGTTAACTATCCCCGAATTGCTCAGCCCGGCAATCTCGTCATCCTCCAGTTTGGTAGTTTTGGCCTTGACCTGCTTCTGCAGACTGGCTCCCGTGCTAGAATCGATAGCTCTTGCCCAGCTGCCGGAAGAAATGACCAGTATCTTGTTGCGGTCGCTCTCGCTCGGAGTGATGGAGATGGAAAATTCCGCATCCGCCCGATATACGGAGATGGGCAAACGGCCGATATCCCAAGTGACTATGCGGCTGGATTCATCATAATAGACGGATCCGACGCTGTTCTTCTGCCCGTTTTCAAATTCCATATAACCAGGCAACTGCATAGTCACCTTAGCATCGCCAAGCTCATGCAGGTTGTTACGTAGGGTCCAATATACCTTGAAACTGCTCTTCTGCCCGACCTGAGGCGGCAGAGGGCCGGAACCGACCGGTATATTATCCTCATCGAAATACAGGATCTTTTCTGACAAGGAAAAATCGCTATTCAGGTTCGTCCTGATACTGTTGCTGCGATTATATTCGTCGCCGATACTGCTGGCGTCAGCGAGCTTGAACTGGGCGTATGAATTGATGGTCGGATCAGCCGAAAGTTGCGTCTCATCGAAGGCCTTGATACCTAAGGAAAATTTGATCTCCCCTGATTCTCCCGGATCGATCTGGGCGAGCGGCGCATAGCTAGATTTGTCCCACAAGATGGCGTTGCTCGCTACGCTACCAGGCACTTCTGTCTGCAAGCTATTCCAATCGACGAAACCGCCCTGGACGCTCGCTACCAGGATCACATCCCTAAGAGAAGATGAACCATGGTTCTCATAACTGAGCACGTATTCTATACGGCTGGAAAAATCCGCCGAATTATCCGACTTGCTGCCGTTAGCCAAGAGGATGAGATTAAGGTCGCTCTTTACCGCCTCAAAAGCCGCCTTCTTCTGCCAGATTGGGTGGTATAGGCCGGCTTGGTCCTGCTCTTCCAGGATAAGGGTGATTTCTCCTTTGTCGATATCTTCTACCAAGTAATGCCAGGTGAGCTTAAATCCTTCGAGACCGGACTTAAGGCCGCTGATAGTCCAGGAACTTTCACTGGTCTTCTCGACGGTTATTCCAGAATCCTCAGCTGCTTCCAGCTCCGCTTGGACCGCCCCGTTGAAACGGGTCTTGTCAGGCAAGTTTACGCTTATTCTCATAGGACCGAAAGGATCCCTGGTTATATTGCTGAAAGAGAGCGAAAGGGCCTGGTCGCTGCCAGAGAGGACTACGTCCGAATAGTCGGCGGCCACTTGCAACCCGACGCCTTTGATAATCGTATTGATACCGGCTTCCTTGAGAAATTCACTAGTGAAATCGCCGACGCTATACCTTATCTTCGCGTTAGCCACGTTGACCGATCCGTCGCTACCAAGGATCCTGCCCTTTATTTCCAAGAGTCCGCTGCCGCGAGGATTGAGATCGGCGACTTGGTATATACCAGGCGTAGTCGAGGCGGAAGATGATGATTCCCAGATGAAGTTATCGGGTAGAACTACCTCTAACCTGATGTTTTTTATCGCTTGTCGGGTCAAGTTGCGATATCCGATCTGATATGTAAATCCTTCATTAGCATCGATCTCAGTCGGCGCCTGGATAGTCATTTCTAGCGATTGGCCGCTAAGTGAAGGATCGGATAGGTATTGATAGGAAAGATAGCCGGCGATACCAAGTAAGAAGAGCCATAGCAGCCATTTGAAGACACGCAATATTATCAGGCGCGGACGGCGCTTCTTTATCTTCTTTACATCAATCATCCGCCCGTTCCGATCTTCATATATCGCCTGCAAATTGCTCTCGACGTCACCTCGCCACTGCTGCGCCCGGACCGCCTTGTCAAAATACTCGACTTCTTCGTTTTCCGGCACCGGCCGCTCGATGAAGGCGTCTACCTCATTCTTATCCTCTTTCCTTATCTTGGCGCGCTTGGTGCGTTTGTCATTTTTTTCTGCCATATGATTAATTGAATATGATAGCGAAAGCCCGATCGCCCGAAGCAGGCTGGCAAACGCCGGTGATATCCGGATATTGCCATCTTATCTCTAAATTACTCGGCACCTGGACCGCCTGACTTATACAAGCCGGCGATATTCCCGGCTGTTTCTGCCAAAGGAGGGAGTAGCTATGGAAATCATCAGGCGCGAACCCGATCGCGGACAATATCTCTTCCTTGAGCGACATATTGCTGCGCCGATCCGACACCAAAAAAGGCAGACGGTATGAGAGTCTGATAACGCTCTCCTCGCCTGGGTCGGTCATAACCCAATCCGCGAAAACCTGGAAGCCATTCTCCTGATATGACTTGACCCCGGATGGCAGCTCTATCGCCGCATCCTCGTTAGCTAACGCTGGCAACTGTTGCCAACCCGCTTCGGGCTGCTCGAAAAGAGCGCTATCGGGTTGAGAAAATCCTGAAGCGGAAATTAGCTGGCTACCAGCCGGAACGTACACGCGCAGCCAATCGACATTGCGCACGCCGGTAAAGGCATCGCCCTTTATCCCCTCATGCTTCCTGACGATGGTCACCGTATCGATGATGCCGCCGGAAGCATCGATGCTGGCCTGATGCGAAATTTTTTCTTCCATCACCCGATCCGTCTTCTGTCCGCCAATATTGGTATGAGCGACCAGGAGATAGTCCTGCGGCGCCTGCCTCATTGCCCCGCCCCAATTATATGCCGAAACTTTGGATTGCAAATCGCTGTCGGAAAAATATAGCATCAGGTCCTTCCCCTCCAAGCTATCCTCGATCGCTTGGATGACCGGTATGAGATTATCTTGATTGATGCGGGCGGGCAATTCCTCGATCATCTTGCTAGCCAGCTCGCCAATTATCTTCTTGGGTTGATTCTCCTCGATAGAGGGCACGTCGGCCACTAAATCAGGGTGCTTTTCGCGGATATTATCCTGCTCCACCGTCACCTGCAAATATTGCCAAAAATTATCCGAGCCGATAACAGTGCCATCTTCCAGGATAATCGGCCCTAAAGCCGCGAGCAAGCGCTCGATGAGGCTGGGGGTAACGGCGATGACGCCATCGACCGATGGGCCGCTGCTCTTCTCATACATATACATCATATTCTGAGCGGAAGTCGGCCAGTCAGGCCACCAATTAGCATCCCAGAAGAACCATCGAGCATTTAGCAAGCGAAGCGGTGCCGGGGCTTGGATGAAATCTAACATGCCGGCCTCCGTATCATATGAACCGCCAGCTGGCACTTCGATGTTCCTTATCTTCCCTTCCGAAACATCAACCAGGGCGAAACTGCCGGCGAATCCGCCAGCTCCTCTCATTTCCGAATTATTCTGAAAAACGAGCAGATAGCGGCGATCCATATCGGCTCCCAGCAGGTCACCGATCTTCTCCGCTTCAACAGCGAATGATTCGAGGCCGGAACGGATAACGGATGCCTGCGCCTTTATCTCCAGGAACTTCCCAGCGTATTCGGCTGGCAAGACTCCTTCATCTACTTTCTCCATCAGTGACTCTATCTCTCCAATCTGCGTCGCACCGGCCGCCGCATACCGCGTCGCCGTCTCCAGTTTATCCGAGAGGCTGCCAGGCGTATCGAATAATGCCGAGGCCATCAAACTGGCATTTTCACCGAGCGCGGCCGATAGCGAAGCGATTTCTAGGAAATCACGGCCTTGAGCGGCGACTTTAAGATCTTGGTTACCGGATAACGAGGCTAATTTCAATAATATTTGGTGGAAATCGCTGATTTGATCCTTAGCAGCCAGAAAGCTCTGCCCAGCTTGGGAAAAGTCATGGCGAGCGCCAGTTAAGTCCAATCCGGTAGCGGATTGATAGGCGGCGGCGAGACTACCCACGCCTTCCTTGGCGCGGCTGATAATATTGGACTTGATTCTATCTATTCCGGCATCGGATTGCGCTATCAGCTTGAACGGCAGGATGACGATAATGAGCGCGCTCAAAAATAGCAAGGAATGATATAGCTTGGAGTAGCCGCCTAAGCGCGGTTCTATATCTTTGAGCCTATGCGTACCCCTGTCTTCGATCAAAGTGGGCACAAGGCGAGCGAAATAGGCAAGCTTGGCCTGTTCGTTAGCAATCGCTTTCTGGGCGCGGCGACGCAATTTCTTCCAACCCTTAGGGCGGGAAAACCGAGCCGCTATCACCCTACCGATCTTCTTCCAGCTTCTTTGCTTCTTGAACTTGAGAAAATCCGGACCGGCTAGCTTGAGAGGACGGGCCGCAGCTGCATCCTTCAACTCTTTCGTGCCCTGGCGCAAGTCCAAAAGGAAGGGCGAACCTTCCCGGCTATCTCGGTGTTCCTTTGTATGATTATATGCCCTCATTTTTTATCAGCTATATTCCTCTGATATATTGCCGAAGTCTGCCGGGTACACTCATCCCAACTATACTTCTTTATCCTCTCTAATCCTTTGGCAACGAGGCTCATCCGCAACTTATCATCGAAGATTATCCGTTCCATCTTAGCCTCCATATCCGCCTGACTCACCGGATCCATATACATCGCCGCCTCCCCTAGGATTTCCGGCAAACTTCCCTTGTCAGAACTGAGCACCGGACAGGAAAAGGACATCGCTTCAAGGGGCGGCAGGCCGAAACCTTCATAGAGAGAGGGGAAAACATAGGCGAGCGCTTGGCGGTATAGGGTCTGGAGGTCTTGATCAGGGACATAACCAGGAAAGGAAATCGGGGTATAGTGGTTCCCTTCCTGCCAGAGATTGAGACGCTTAGCTTGCTCTAAGAGGCGGCGATAGAAATAGTCATGCTTGCCAACTATCACTAAGCCGATATCTTTATGCTTGGCATGGAAAGACGCAAAAGCCGATACGAGCCGTTCCAAATTCTTATGCGGATAGGCATTACCTACGTAAAGAAAGAATTTATCCGGCAAGAAATAGCGGCGCAATGTCTCCTGCTCGCTATCGGGCGGGCAGAAAAGGCTAGCCTGCTGGCCCATGTCAGCCACCCCTTCATAAGTAACGGAAATCTTAGCCGGATCCACCTTGAATTGGCGGACGATATCATCCTTGGTAAATTTAGAAACCGCGATGACTTCCCGGCTCCGGCGAAGGGCGATACGGATGGTCAAGCGATAGGCGAGATCCTTGCAGGCGTAGAGAAAGGGGGTTAGCGTGCTGGCACGAGGTGTCGGGAAATGAGTGAGGATAAGGTCATGGATGGTGACAACAAAGGGGCAAGGCGTCAGCCAAGGCACATTGAAATGAGGGAAATGCATCAAGTCGACCCCTTCCCGCCAGATATACCAAGGCATTTCTAACTGTTCCCTCAAGCTATACCAAGGAACGTCGCAACGGCACTTACGGATATTAGCCGCTACCGGCTGGAATTCTTCATAATTACCCTTTCCTAAGAATATTACGTAGTCATTTATCTTGTCATTATCCGCTAAGCGATCCACTATTTCCTGGATATAACGGCCAAGCCCCTTGCCTAAGGGGCCGTAGAACCTAGCATCGATACCGATTGTCTTCTTGGTGTTTGCCATATCAAAGGGTAGGCAGGTTAGGCGGCGGTCCCGCATCATGGCTAGATACCTGCCCTAGATACTTGTTCAGCTTATTATCTTCAACTGGAACCGCATCCGGAGAAACTCCGGCGATATCGACCGAGAAACGGTCTTCCGGTTGGGGAGATGATGTTTCTTCCGTTAATACAGGCAACGAAGATGGCGCCTCGCCTTTGCGGCCCGGCGATTTCTGCAACATGGATGAGCGAGAAGAAGATTCGACCGGGAAATGCCAGATGGTCGCCAACTCTTCATTGTTAAGGATGCCCGGCGCCCGTCCGGCCCAGTCCTCACGCGCGATATAATTGCTCATCAGCTTATTTTTCTTCCTGGCCAAACGCGGATCCTTATGGAAATAGCTCACTTTGGTCATGGTGCGCTTGAGATCTGGCTTGAAGCTGTTGAGATCGAGCGCGATGAATTGCTTCATATAGCCGACTAATCCGCTACTTACTTTGCCACGATTCATCGCTTCTTTGCGAGCCACATAGACAGCCCTGATCTTGAATTGGAAGCCCATCTTGGAAGTTTTGGTATAGATGGCTTCGAGCTGCTTTTTCTGCTTAGGATTCAATTCTATCATCGATAGGCCCTTGCCCTCGTCCTTAGGCTTAGCCTTAGGATCGACAACTGTTTTGAGGCCTAATATACCCTCGATGATATCACCGAAACCGGAAATGAATTTAGAAAACTTGCCCGCCTTGGTAACCTTCTTCCCCAATATCTTATTGACTGCTTCATCGCCTTTCTTAGCCCAAGAAAAATCGGTGGGAATGACGATGATCTGGTACCAGAGCTGTTCGCCCGGACCGATCGAACCGCAAAGATCCATCAAGGTGGACATAGGGTCGCGGAAACGCTTCTCGCTATCGCCTAGATCGTGCTCAAATTCCATGTATAGCTTTATCGGATACGGGAAAGGATCGGTCTGGATAAATTCCGTGCCCCATATATCATACTCTTCATCAGGGAAACGATGCGGCACCGTATTGACGTAATCGTCCACCTCGGAAATCTCGGCATCGGGATATTGGGAGTATACTGCCGTCTCCACTAGATTCCTCCATTCGACCGGAGTACGGATCAGAAACTGCGTGTAGCCTTCTAGGCTGACGATCTCGAAGCTGAAAGACAGCTGGAATTTGCCGTCGAACCATTTCTCGAAGAAATTAACGCTACCATGAGCTCCGCCAAGATAGGCGAAGATGTTCTCTACCGCCTTAGGAGATTGCTCGTTCCCCCGGGGAATATCGATGGCCAACAGCAAATATCGGGCATTATCAGCCGCCCAATGCTTGCGGATATAGCTCAGATATATCTGGAGGATGCCTTGGACGATATACCAGGCGAAAACCATCCAGCCGATATTAAGAAAAAAGACCTTCGCCATCTCAGGCGCAGGCAGAGAAAAAAAGTTGATCAAGTGGGAGATGTCAATCGTGATGTCCATACTTTTTATACCCATATTGTAGCATAAATCCTAGCAATGAAAAACACCCTCCGGCTTATCGCCAGGGGTGTTTTTACCGATATCTCAAACTTGGATTAATCTTGCCATTTCTTGAGGCCATAGACGCCCCGTCCAGTCAATATGTAGCGGTCATCGAGGATGAGCTCATTGTGTACGGTAGCCGGATTAGCTTTCTTGTGATCGAACTTTATCTCGTTTATCTTTTCGGCAATCTGCGTGAAATGCAAAGGCTTGCCTTCATGCTCAAGTACCAAGTATATCTTGTCATTGATAGTCTTAGGCTTGATTTCCTGCCAATTAGCGCTGCCCCATCTCCCGTATTTGTTCTGCTCCAGGTTCTTAACGGCCTGGATCAGGGAGTATAGCGGCTTATTAGCATTTATCAATTCCGCCTTGTCAGGAAACACCTTGCTCTTGAAGAGACTGAACATATCCGCCCCCTCGCTAATAAGCTTCTGCTGATAGCGTTGGTATGAATCGAGCTTCTTCATGATATCCAAAAGCTCTTCGGTATCCCAGGTCTTGCCAGCCGCCTCGATAGTCTTTAGCAAATCGTCGGCCAATTCCTTGAGGTGGTCCAAATCTTCCCCCTTTAGCTTATATGAGACATTGAAATTCTCCGTATCACCCAAAGTTTCCAGGTCTTCGTTTAAGACCTTGTTGATGATGAAGTCGAAGTTGTTGCGATACATAGAACGGTTCTCTTCATCTTGGTTGGCATCTTCGCCTAGTTCCATGGCATAGACGGTCAAGATATCCAGGAGATAATCGCGGCGGATAAAGCCACCGTGTTCCTTGATGAGTTCGGACACCGCTTCCTTGAGCACGGCCAAGGACTCCTCGATGTTCTCGAGTTTCTTGATCTTTTTGATGCTGGCCGATTCGATCTGGCGCACCCGCTCGCGAGTCAGCTTATGGGCCTTACCGATCTTTTCCAGAGTTTCACCCTTGCCGCCTTTCAAGCCGAAACGGCGGACTAAGATGTCCTTTTCCCGATCCATGAGATCTTGAAAGAGGCTGTCAATGATGTTGATAGCATTAAGTCTCGCTAATTCCTCCGATTTGCGATCTTGCAGCATTTTTTCCAATAGATTTTCCATAAAATATGAAAAGCTAGGGCTATACGCCTTTGATATTTACAAATTACGTCTACTCTATCATGATATGAAAAATTAGTCAATAGACAAAAAAGCCCATAAAGCAGGCAAAAATACCAATAATTAATCGCGGTAGGCAAGGGCGTCGCGTTCAAATAGGCGCAACCAAGTCCAACGAGCCAGATATTGAAAGATTATTATTCCTTTATTAGCTAAACCCTGTTTAGCCCAATACTTACGCCAGATGATTTTCTGGCTCTGCCAAGACCAGTGGCGAACGGCCGCGCTCTTCCCTTTTCGCTTCCCAGCCTTGGCGCTACGATCGTGATAGGCGATAGCGCTAGGCACTAGTTTAGAACGATACCCGGCGAGGAAGAGGCGATAATCCAGATCGCAATCTTCCTTATACATGAATATATTACTATCGAAATAATCCTGGCCAACTCGAATATTCTCTAGAGCGGATAACCGGAACGCGGCAGCGGCGCCAGAGGGCCCCAAGATGACCGCTTGGTCGAACTGGCCGCGGTCCTCTTCTCCTTGGCCCAAGTCGACGAAAATCAAGCCGGGACGCAAGACGATACCGCAGGAATCTATCTGCTCCGTCTTAGCTAAGTTCTCGAAGTCCCAGCGCCGTATCTTGGGCGAGACGGATGCGACCTTGCCATCCGCTTCCAAGGCAGAGAGGAGTTTCCCCAAACAATCCGGTTCGACTATCAGATCGGGATTGAGGGCGATGAAATAATCGGCGCCTGACTCGACGGCTCGGGCGATAAGGCGATTATAGCCTCGTCCGAAGCCGAGATTGTTTCCATTATACTCATACTTTATCGCTCCCCAATCAAAGGAAGATACGATGCGGGCGTTAGGGTTGTCACTACTACTGCTATTGTCACCAAGATAGATTTCCCAATCATAGCCAGCAGCAGCATCGACCGCTTCTTGGATAGATAACAGAAAATGCCCTAGATATTTAGCGCTCGCTTCTTCAAACAGGATGGTACCGATGACCGCTTTCTTCATATTACCATCAGGCCATCCAGCCTCTCCTTGGCAAAATTCTGGGCGCGCAATAAGCTATCAAAAGTTCCGGCATCAAGCCACTCGCCCTTGACCATGGCGACATCAAGTTCACCTTTCTGCAAATACCAGTTGTTGACGTCAGTTATTTCCAATTCTCCACGCGGACTAGGTGTAAGGTTCTTGGCTATCTCTACTATCCGGCTATCATACACATAAAGACCAGTAACAGCATAATTACTTAGGTATTCCTGAGGCTTTTCCACGATCTGTTGAGCCCGGAAGCTATCATCAAACTTCACGACACCGAAACGTTCTGGATCCGGCACTTCCTTGGCGAAGACCTTGGCACCGCCCTTGAAGCTGGCGATGTCCGTACTGAAATCATCTTCGAAGATATTATCCCCGAGGATCATCGCTACATCCTCATTATCGATGAAATTCTGACCGATGATAAAAGCTTGAGCCAAACCTTCCGGGTGATCCTGGATCTCATAGGTGAATTTCACCCCGAATTGCCGGCCCGAACCGAGCAGGTTCAGATAATCACCTGCCCGTTCTGGCGCCACGATGATAAGAATCTCCTTGATGCCCGCTTTGATGAGGGTATTTAGGGGATAGTATATCATCGGCCGGTTATATACTGGCAACAATTGCTTGCTGGTTATTTTAGTAAGGGGACGCAGCCTAGTGCCGCTGCCGCCTGAGAGGATGATTCCGCGCATATATTTATTGATAAAGATAGTCGCGCAGCGCTTCCCTGAAGTCGCGCAGATGCGGCCGCTTATTATTCTCTAATATCGAAAAACTAGGACGCTTAGCCGGACGAACGAAGGTTTCGGGAGATACCGGCTTAGCCATCCCTTCCTGGCTCAATATATCGAACATAGCCTGAGCGCCGCCATACCAGGTAGCCGGCCCGTCGTTTACCAAATGATATATTCCCGGTTCAGCTTCTTCTACGAGATTCCGAGTAGCTGCAGCCAGGTCAGGCGTGTAGGTAAAGCAGCTCATCTCTCCGTCTACGACTTCTACACTACCCTTCTCCTGGGCCAAACGGCGCATGGTATCAAAAAAGCTAGGCTTGGCGAAAGGGCTAGAGCCGGCCGGGCCGAAGAGTTTGGAAGTGCGAATAAGGTAGGCACTGAGCCCGCTCTCCATCCTAGCTAATATGGCCGCTTCCCCTGCCGCCTTGCTCTGCCCATATACGTTTATCGGGGCGGTCTGTTTGTCTTCGGAAAACGAGGGTTCCTGCTCGCTGCCAGCGAAGACGTAGTCGCTGGAATAGTGAACTAGTTTAGCCCGATTAGCTAAACACCAATCAGCCAGATTGGCGGGCAAGTCGCGATTGAGGCGATAGGCTAAATCTTTTTCCGCGTCATCTTCCTCGCACTTGTCCACGGCATTATACGCCGCCGCGTTTATCACCACTCCTGGCGAAGCGACCCCCAGTCTTGCTAGGAGTTCTCCCTTATCCAGGAAATCCAAATCCTCCCTATCCCACAGGATGAGGTCATACTCGGAAAATGACTTAGCTAATTGCGTGCCAAGGTTTCCCTTAGCCCCTAATATCAATGCTTTCATAATATCTTGATTAATCCCACTCCTGGCCTTGGCGCACCAAGAGCTTCCCGGCTTGGGTCGGATCGGCCATCAATTCCTTGACTATCTTTTCCAAACGGATCCCCTGGGAGGCTTTCACGAGTAAGGCATCACCGGAAACGAGCTGGTTCTGCAGGAAACGACCGGCTTCATCCGCCCGATCGAAACGCCAGACCAAATCACGGGAAAATCCTTTCTCTTCTGCCGCCTGGGCGATATCGCGCGCCCGTTCGCCCACTGTCACTAGGATTGAAAAATCCTTGGCATCTATCTTCTCACCTACCAGCCTATGTCCTTCCGGACCAAAGGCGCCAAGTTCCAGCATATCCCCTAACACTACGAATTTGCGGCCTGATACCGGCATCTTGGCAAAAGTTGATAGGGCGGAAATGGCAGCCTCAGGCGAAGAATTATAAGTGTCATCGACGATCCAAGTGTCCTTGATGCCTTTGATGAGTTTCATCCGACCCTTAGGCATATCTATCTTCAAGAAAGCTTGGGATATCTCCACCATATTCATGCCCAGATATACTCCAGCCGCGGCGGCGGCGAGACAGGCATATACGCTCGGTTCGCTCAGGACCTTGGGCACGAAGACCGGCACCACGGCACCCTGGAACGCTAATTTGAAATGCAAGCCGAAGTCTGCTTCACCATCTTCTGTTTCCCGGAAACTCAGATGCACGTCCTCCGCCCGCATATCCGCTTCGGTATCAATAATGCCATATCCCCAGGCCTTGGCTCGGCCTTGGCCAGCCATCTTCTTGGCTTCCGGGCTATCGAAATTTATTATCGCCAGCCCCTGGGTGTCGGTATTTTCCACCAATTTCTGCTTCTCCTTGCGGATAGCATCGATACTGCCAAAAAATTCCAGATGCGAATAACTGATCGAGGTCACTAGGCTGATATCCGGCCTTACGATACTAAGTAGATAATCCATATCACCGGGATGGTCGATACCAAATTCCAAGATCAATATCTCAGGAAACCGATTGCTTCGCACCAAACATAGCCAGAAAGATTTGAGGATAACCAGCGTCCAAGATAAAAGTGAACGACCGCCTGATTCCTGCCCGAGGATGGAGAGCGGTACGCCGAGTTCGTTGTTATAGTTCTTGATCGAGGATCGCACGCGAAACTTAGCCCCCAACAGGCAGCAGATTGCCTCCTTGGCGCTAGTCTTGCCGATACTGCCGGTGATAGCGATGACCTTGGGACGGTATTTACGGATCGCCCAGCGGGCCAAGAACCTGAGTTTTAGCTCTAAGAGCCTTTTCATATGTTTCTATTGCCTCGTCTTTTGTATCTGATAGTATTTTAGCATAAAATCCGCGATATCGCGCCAGAGCGGGACAGCGGAAGACTCGGCATATTGGACGTCCTTTGGGGCGTCTATCTTAGTTAACATCACGAATTTAGGGTTGTCAACCGGAGCCACTCCGATGAAAGTATGGATATATTTATCGCTGCTATAGTGTCCGTCGACCGCGACTTGAGCTGTACCAGTCTTACCGCCGATATAATACCCCTCGATGGCGGCCTTCTGGGCGTGACCGCTCTCAACCACGTTCACGAGCATGGCGAGCACGGTATCAGACGTCTTGGCCGAGAACATCTCGCCAAGCGATTGCGGCTGCGTTTCTTGTTTCTCTCCGTTCTCGTCGACGATAGCTTTGACCACATAGGGTTTCATCATCACGCCCTGATTGGCTATAGTGGCATATGACATAAGCATCTGCAAGGGCGTGACTGATAGCCCTTGGCCGAAAGAGGCGGTAGCCGCATCGATCTCCTTGATATTCTTCTTGAGCAGGTTATTAATATTGCCGGTCGCTTCGGAACCGAGCTCGATACCGGTCTTCTCGCCGAAGCCCAGCTTCTGGACATAGGTCGCGAAGACGTCGGCGCCAGCTTGGCGCATAGCGAAGATAGCGCCGGTATTGAGGGAGTTCTCCAGCACGCTATTCATATCCACGACGCCATGAGCGCCATGGGAAGAAAAATCCGAATTACGGATAGGCTTGGACCAGCCATTGATCATTATTTCACCCTTGTCTTCGTAGGTGGTTGAGGGGCTTACCTTACCTTCGTTGATAGCGATGGCCATCGTAATAGTCTTAAAAACCGAACCGGGTTCGTATTGATAGAAGATGGCTGGATTGTTATACAGGCTGATATCGCTGACACTTTTATAGTCGTTAGGGTCAAAGGATGGATACGAGCACATGGCGATGATCTCTCCGCTCGAAGGATCCATCGCGACTACGCTGCCGCCATCAGCTCGATGTTTAGCTACTGAATCCTTGAGCTTCTGGCAAGCAAACAATTGGATGTTCTTATCAACCGTCAAAATGAGGTCATGACCGCTTTCTGCCTTGAGATATTCCCGGTCATTGACGATCATCGCTCCTTTAGCGCCGCGTTCGGATTTAAGGAAGCCATAGCGGCCGAACAGCTCTTCATTAAAGAATTCCTCCAAGCCATATCGTCCCTTCTCGTCGTTATCGACATAACTCACATAACCCAAGAGCTGGGAGCCAGCCTCTTTTTCCGGATAGTAGCGGTATTGCTCAAAATCGAAACCCACGCCTTCTATCTCCGCCTTAGCCTGATCTTCCTTATATAATATCTCGCCAGCCTTAAGTTCCAGCTTATCAACCGACACCTCGAGCATGAAGGCATAGAAGGCTAGCAGGCTTTCTTCGTCCACCTTGTCTTTGAGCGGTTCATACGGATCGCCTGGCTTGTCCGCCCTTTCCAGATATCCGGCAATAGCGGCTTCCTTTTTTTCCTCGAGGGCACGATCGCGCTTTATCTGCCGCATCTCTTTCCCATCGGTAGAGGCGATAGCCGCCGCGTCAGCCTGGCGAATCAACTCTTTCTTCGTAACTTTTTCTTCATCGCTAAGATCCGATCCATCGACAGCGCTGAGCTTAGCGTCCAAGCTTTCCTGATGGGCCTTCTCGATATCCGCTTCCACCGCGGCTACTATCCCCGGTTCATCGAAGAAACGGTACAGTTTCTCGGCAAAACCGGCGGGGTCGGTTATATCTTCGGGAACGAGGAAGATAGAGGCAAATCCCTTGTTGGTCGCCACGGCATATAGTGGTGCCTGCTTAGAAGAATTGTCCGAAAGATATATCCGGCCGCGATCAGGCCTTATCTGCTGCTCGCTCTCATGCTGACCGGCGGCCATAGCCGTGTATAGATCAAAATCCTTGACTTGGAGGGAATATAGTCGATATATCAAGGCGCCGAACAATAAAAAAATAACCGCCGCCAAGAAACGCAGACGATTATTGTTCACTTTCATCCTATCCTTCTGTATCCGTTTAACCGTATCTCTCCACATAAGCGATGAATATGAAGGCCTATCTCTTAGCGACGGCCATTTGTCCTTTGCTTATATACTGCATATCACCGACCGCAACCATGCCTAAGGAATTTATCCTAGTCAGGACGCTATCATATGACTGCAGGGAGGAAACTCGGTTCTGGAGCTCGATATTCTCGCTCTCGAGCAAGCTTACTTCCGATTTGAGCTCCTTGAGCACGAAACCTTTGACCGAAAGGTCGTTTACGCTGATAAGGTAATACGTGCCGAGCACCAAGGCGGCCGCCATGAAAAAGGAGTTAACGAGCTTCAAGCTTATCCTTATCATCCCCGGCTTCTTGATGCCGGCCCGGCAATACTTAGTTCTTAGGGGCGTGGTCATATTATTTTTTATATATCTTTTGGAAATTATCTTTTTTTAGCGGCCCGGAGCTTAGCGCTCCGCGACCGGGGGTTAGCTTCCTTCTCTTGCTCGCTGGGTTCCAGTGCCTTCTTGGTGACAATCTCTAGGCTGGCATGATGGTCGCACTGGCAGACCGGAAAGGCAGATGGGCAAAGGCAATCACGACTCTCTTGTCGGAAGAAGTTCTTCACTATCCTATCTTCCCCGCTATGGAAGGAAACTATCGCTAGGCGTCCGCCGATTTTCAGGGCAGAAACAGCATCAGGCAATACCGCCTGGAGACTCGAGAGTTCCTGGTTAGTTTCCATCCGCAAAGCTTGGAAAGTCTTGGTAGCGGGATGGATCCGGCTTTTCGAGGAACGTCCGATAGTCTTGGCGATAAGTTCGGCTAATTGCGAACTCGTTTCGATGAGGGAAGCTTTTCGCTCCCTGACGATGGCCTGGGCTATCCGCCAAGCTTGGCTCTCTTCGCCCAGATCCCGCAATACGGCGGCCAGATGGGCGGCAGAATAGCGGTTCACTATCTCATATGTCTCGGGCCCCAAATGTTCGGGGCCGAAAGACATATCCAGAGGGCCATCGTTAAGGAAAGAAAAACCTCTCTCTCGGTCAGCGAGCTGGGCGGAGGAGAGGCCAAGATCCATGACGATCCCGTCTACTCCTGCTATGCCCCGCTCCGCTAGGATGGAAGCTAAGTTTTTAAAATTATCGTGTACTAATTCTACGTTGCTAACATTGTCCGCTCCGATAAGCGCCTGCGCGTTCCCTATCGCCAGGGCATCTAGATCAATCGCTATCACCCTCCCTGCCTGGCCGACCTTTGCGGCGATCGCCATGGTATATCCGGCTCCTCCCAAAGTGCAATCGACGATAGTATCACCCGGTTTAGGATCTAGGTACTCCAGGACTTCACCAAGCATCACCGGTATGTGGCTATACATATGTCAAACTCCGAAATCGCCAAGCTCTTCCGCGATGGCATTGCTATTGGCTTCCGCCGTCGACTTATATGTCTCCCAAGCCTCGGCATCCCAGATTTCCAAATGGCTATACAATCCGGCGATGATGGTGCTCTTCTTGAGACCGGAGAATTTGCGCAAATACTCAGGCAGAGTGATACGCCCCTGATTGTCGAAATCAACATCCATAGCGCCAGCTAACATATGACGAGAAAAAGCACGCGCCTTAGCTTGGCTGATCGGGAGGGCGGCAAACTTCTGAGCGATCTTTTCGAACTGCTCCTTGGAGTACAAAAATAAGCAGTTGTCCAAACCCTTGGTAACGACTGCTCCTTTTTTCAAGATGTTGCGGAACTTAGCCGGGATGGCTAAACGTCCCTTGTCATCGAGATTGTGATTGTACTCACCGATAAACATAACGTTTTTTGATTCACCTTGGTTCACCACAATTCACCTCAATGGTTTAATTATACACCACCTATCCCCTCGGGTCAACCAGTTTCCTTAGGCTAATTTAAAGGGAAAAAATAAAAAAACGGCTACTTTTCCACAAGCAGCCGCGAAAACCTTCATTTTTATTTTATTTTCCCGATATCCGGCGGTCGGTCATATTCCGGCACCGCTAAGGTCAAGCCATGTTTACGCACCGCTCGGCCAAAGCGCGGCTTCACCTTGATACCCCAAGCGAATCCCAAGGCGTTAGCGACGGAAATGCCGATGCGCAGAGACATGAAAGAGCCACCCCGGTTATTTACTTCGATGCCATCGAGATCTTTTGGCTTGGCTTTAGCCATAACCAGCAAAGACTCTATCAAAGGAAGTAGGTATTCCGATTGCTTGCGGAAGGCCGCCTTCTTTTTCGAAAAGACCGTCTCTCCCTTCTCGTCGAGCAGGGAGACTAGGATGTGGTCGTTAGCGCTGGTATCAATATAGAGCTTCATAGCTTGTTGAATCCTTCGAAATGGATGCGATCGTCGGCAAAGATCTCCTTCACCTCATACCGCCCTCGGGTATATACTTTTCCGCCTTCCCGAAAATGAATAGCTTCAAGGATGGCGACGCTCGCTTTGGGACGAGAAAGAACCTGGTTCCCTTCCGTCTGCAATAGCGGAATCTCGCCGCCGAACCAATAGTTCCGCTGGCCTTCTTTCAGGAAGGGATATATTTGCCCGACCTCCAAATGTTCGGGGATGCATTCTTCTTCCCGACGCTTTCCCTCCTGATATGAGGAAATATTCCGCAAGGCCAGATCAGGATTGAATTCTACTTGGATACCCATATATTTTTATCTATTTTCTAAATCACTAGCAAACTCCGCCAATATCCCCTTCAGACTCTCATATCCGTCTACCTTGATGAATCTTTCCCTCAGGCGGCTGGCACCTGGGACGCCTTGGACATACCAACACAAGTGCTTGCGCAGATCAATGAAGCCGCGGTCGCCCCTATATTCATACACTAGGGCGGCATGTTTGGCAATCAGGTCGAAGATTTCCGGCAAAGATAATTCTTTTTCCTTTCCTTCCTTTATCTCCTGAAAAAGGTAAGGCCGCGACAAGACGCCGCGCGCTATCCCTAAGCCATCGGCTCCGGTTTTAGCCAGGATATCTTTCGCTTTGCCTAAATCGACTATCCCGCCGTTAGCTAAGATTCTGCCGGAAAAATGTTTCCTTGCTTCCTTTATCATCTCCCCATCGATATCACCTGAAAAACCCTGGGTGACCGTCCGGCCATGGATCATCATGGCGGATACGCCAAGGTCATTGATATTGTCCAAGAACCCTATCGCATCAACTTCGCCGGATCTGGCTCTAATTTTTACTGATACCGGCCGATCCGTATTGCCCACCACCGCCCGTATCACTTCCCTAGCCAAGGGAAGGTTCTTCATCAGATCCGATCCAGCGCCCTGCTTGAGGACCTTCGACACCGGACAGCCGAAATTGATATCGATCCCGTCCGGAGATATCACTTCAGTGACAATCTTAGCCGCCTTGGCAAAATGCTCCGGCTCAGAACCGAAAAGCTGTACTATATATTTAGCCTTCCTATCCCCTGCCCCTTTCTCGAGCAGTTTGATAGTAGGGTTATCCGAGGAGAAATCATTAGCATAATACAGAGCGGTAGCGGAAGCCATCTCACTATATACCACATCCGCTCCGAAATCAGCGCAGACCGTACGGAAAGAGATATCCGTGAAGCCAGCCATCGGGGCGAGGGCGAGGATAGGGGTGGGTAAGGTTGTCCAGAAATCAGGTTTCATCGTATATATGATATGGCAGGCCAGGATTTTATACAAGCAGAAATTCAATAATATCGCTTCATAGACTTAATGACCGATTTGATGTTCTTCGTATTTTTCCAAATTTCCAAGGCATACACCCGATATTTTTCATCACCCTCCCAATATCCATCTTGCATAGGCCAAAATATATCGTCATTTATAACCGTCAATATTTCCTTAAGAGAATCTATGTCCGGCAATGCGTACCCCAGGGTTATACAATAATCTGTATAAAATTTCTTAAAAAACCAATGATTTATCTCGTGAAGTATACTTGGAATAATCCTATTTTTCTTAGTATGGGCAGAAATGGAGATAAAATCATCATTTATATTAAAGTAGGAATATGGAGATGAATTAATATAGCAATGCATCTTGGAAGGAATCTGCTCCGAATATATGGCGCCTATCTTTTGCAAAAATTTATTTTCATAAACCCTCCACGCCGATTCGAACTCAGGAACCATTTTAACGCACAGCGCTATATCACGTTTAAAATTTTTTAGATCATCTAGCGTGCGTTTATCAAATCTAACTCCTTTATTTAAGATTCTTTCCCAATTATCATCGTCTATTTTTTTGTCGTATTTAAAAATAAACATATTTTCGTTAACTGACTATCTTATTTTTCTAAAATAAACCATTTTGATTTTAATTTAAAGGGGTAGATTTAATCCACCCCTTTCTTTAAATTATTTAATGAGCAATTAATTTATTACCATCGAAGATTAACCAATTTAAACGGCACCCTGCGCCACATTGCTGCCAATCCTTACAGTCATAACACTTCTTATGTGGATAACTTGAAATGGTTTTATAAAAATCTACTACATCCGGTTTTTTTCTGAAAGATAGATAATCTTCTCCCGAAGAAAAATCCTTCCCAAGTTCGCCCAGTGGGTTATTACAAAAATGATTACATGGCAACAATTTACCGGCGGGATCAATTATAATGCCACTCCCCTTGTGGAGGTGACAACCAGACACAATTCGTTTGTGCCTCTTTAATTTTTTAATAAAGCCAGACGGAAAGAGGCAAAAAGGTGAATAAATTTTCATAACAAAATCAAGTCCGCTTTCATCTAGTACGGGGTATGCTTTAACAAAAAAATCAACCATCCTTTGCAAAGAAAAGTCCTCAGAGCAATTAACTTTGTCATCAATAATAGTAAGCTGCTCCATCTCTAGAGAAAAAAACTTTACCCCGTTATCAACCACCGTTTTAATGACATCGTTAAACTCAGAAAGGCTGATATTGCCAGCCGTAGTAAAAGATACGGAATAATTAATACCGCTATCTACAACAACTAAAATTGCTTTTACAACCTGAGAATATCTATCCACGCCTGTTAATTTTTTATAACTAGCT
>CAZSAA010000005.1:0-2801 GCA_964604915.1 uncultured Gammaproteobacteria bacterium | reverse complement strand
GGACTTCCCCCCTTAAGAGATAGAGTGATCCCAGAAATACCTGCTTCAACAGTTTTTTTAAAAAACTCTTGATTGCAAAGCTTTATCCCGTTGGTTATAAGACTTGGCTCTATACCAGAGTCTTTCAATCTCTTAACAATAGTAAGAAAATCACGATGCACCGTTGGCTCTCCACCAATCAAAACCACTCTTTTAACATGAAGACTCTTAAACAAACATATAGAGGCCTCAACAATCTCAAGAGGCATTACACTGTTTTTCGCATCAAATCTGCTTGGATGCGCATAGCACCAAGAACATCGCAAATTGCAATCACGATTTACAGTTAACCATCCGCCAAACTCTTTTGGCATAAAACTACTTTCCATGATTATTATTTTTTTAAGTTACTACTTCTTTTTTATGCTAAAATATTAACAATAACAATGACTTTTGTCAATTGATGGCCATACCACCCCACAAGTAGCAAAATTAAAAACGGTATAGCAAAACCAAATGCAATAAACTCTCTTTTCTCAACCCTGTCATTCGACGTAGCTAAGTGGTAAATAATTATAAATAACAAAGGGAAAATAATAAATACCCCCTCCTTGACCAGATATACTTCTAATAAGTAACCTAGCAATAGATACAATCCAATAAATAATTGGGTAAAGCCAAATATTTAATCTTTTATTGATCTTTTTATTAATAAATATTTACTTTTTAAAATATCTTTCATTAACACTAAATATAGAATAGCCTATAGCCATAACCAGAAACCCGGCTCCAATGATAAATAAGGGCCAATTTAAGTCTTCTTTAAAATATTCAAGCGTAACTTTGAATATAAATGGAATTATAGAAATAGCGCTTATTACAAAAACTGATGATCTTCTGGCTAATATGCCCAACCACATCAACCCGCCGCAAACTATCGGGAAAATTAGATGCCAAATGGCATACCTTTCGGAGTCCATAAATAAGATTGAAGATAATGCTCCGATCGTACCCAATACATACATTACACTGGACGCACCGGATAAGTCCTTCCGTTTAGAAAATAGTCTAGCGATAAACAGATATGCCAATCCGCTCAACAGTTGGCAGTACTGATTGATGTAATTACCCTTAAATGAGAAAACATCAACGACAAGAATCTTACTCAAAGAAAAAAATGACCAAGTAAAAAATCCTATAGATAATATTAAAAATACTTTTCTCCTAATCAAAAAATAGGAAGCCAGATAGGAAATAGCGATAACCGCCGAGAATATAAGCTGCAGTGAGCTATTATGTAAATTGAATTTATAATAATCAAGCGCTATTAAAAGACCCGCTGGAATAAGCAGACAAGAAATCAAGAATAATGGAGAGCTTATGTCTTCCGTTTTTTTCTCCCGATCAAAAATCAAAGCTATTATATACAAGACCAAACCGAATCCTGTAGTTGCAAACATTTTCATAAACAAATCAAAATCTCTCCAATTCTGATAAATCAATATAATAGTGCCAAGAAGAGCTATTCCCCCGCCGACGTAATAGAGTGCCTTTATAAAGAAAGGCTGCTTTTTATTAATCTTCATATTTTTTATCTATTTATCTTAACCCACCCGAGGATTTTCAAATAACCCTGGTCCTTACGTATAAAATTACTCTTACTATAAGATTTTTTCCAACTCCTATCCCTTAAACTTATAACTGAGGAAGTTGTCGCCCTAGAAGAATCATACCTATAGGAAACGGAGTATGACAGCCCGTCTGGAGATTGTTCTGAGTCCTTAATCTTTAACGACTCCAAGTCTTGAAGAGATATTTGCTCTACTGGATCGGAATATATGCCATATACAAAAAACTTGGTTCTACTGGCGTTATCACAACCGGCCTTGCCATCAACGGACATAAAATTATTATCTGCAACCAGATACCCATTTTTTATAGAAAATGCTTCGTCTAAGCACTGTTGGCTACTACTTACCATATACAATAGCTTATAACGAGGCACAAAAATATTTTTTATAGCAAAGACGAATACAAACACCAACGCTATTGTAACAAAAGGGATGGCTGAGGCGAGAATAAAATTCTTCTTACTATTATTCATATATTTTTATGATGCATACCCGTGGAAGGCCTTAATTTGCCAATCGTACATACAAGATAATGATTAAAAACAAGGTAAAAAATGGGAAAAAAATCAAGACTAGCCAGTGTTTCATCACCACACCAAAATCATTGATAACTGATCTCATAAATATTTTTATGGGTTCTTTTTTCATAAATACTTAATTATTATAATGAATGAACGTGTGGGAAGAATACCTGCAACAATATTATCAACATTGGGAATATCAGACCCAAGATTATAAATAAAGATTGATCGTTTGGTCTAACAAAACGATAAGGAATAATAAAAAGAAACGGCAGGCCAAACAATAGATATATTCCCATAGCTACCGATAGAGTACTTAATGATATGTCTTCGTATGACCTTATTCCTTGGATATAAAGCGGTAGAAAGATACATATTAACCAGTAGCTTAAGATAGCTCCCACAGATTTGCTTAGTGTCCTAAGATGTTCTGCTTTAATCATATATTTAGAATATTAATTGTTCACCATATCTAAAAATGATAGGTCTACAAAAAGAATAAACAACAACAGTGGAAGAACAACCCCAACGAAGGTAAAGATTATCTTGCCAGATGTTGTCCCTATTTTGGACAATTTATATGGCACTCCGAATGCAAACATATAAACGAATATAAAAGGAAACATAAAACCATCTAGGTCTACGCTTTTATATATTATTAAAAATATTA
>CAZSAA010000004.1:0-38383 GCA_964604915.1 uncultured Gammaproteobacteria bacterium | reverse complement strand
GCTGGTTAGAGCACCGCTCTTATAAAGCGGGGGTCGATGGTTCGAGTCCATCTATGCCCACAAAAAAGCCTTGGAAAAAGCTTTTTTATTTATTCCCGCCGCCTTTACTTTTCCAGGAGAAATTGCTACATTGACAATATCTATTAAGGGCTCGTAGCTCAGTTGGTTAGAGCGTTACGTTGACATCGTAAAGGTCGCCCGTTCGAGTCGGGCCGGGCCCACAATAATATGAATATCCTAAAATCCAAACAACCCGGGGAGGAGCCGGAGGAGGAGCGCGAAACGCCAAGCTGGATGCCAGACGAAGAAGAGATACTAGAAGGCCAGCTAGCGCTTGACGTATACCAGACGGATAAGCAGATCATCATCAAATCCACTATCGCCGGCGTTAAGCCGGAGAATCTCTCCATCACCCTCCATAACGACATGCTCACCATCCGCGGCAGCCGCCGCTTGGAAGAAGAAGTCGCCGAAGAAGATTACCTCTATCGCGAATGCTACTGGGGTGATTTTTCGCGCTCAATCATCCTGCCTTCCGACGTCGAATCCAAGAATATCGATGCTTCCTTGGAAAACGGCATACTCACGATTGCCCTCACTAAATCGCAAGGCGAGGCGGTACGGATAAAGGTAAAAGATTGATATGTGGCAGACAATGAAAATCATAGCCGTCGCCGAAGGTCACTTCCAATGCGAGGACGGCCAGGGCAACAAAGTCACCCTGCCCAAATACCCCAACCTAGCGGGAATGTCCGCTGGAGAAGAAATTAACATATTCATCTCGAAAGATAAGAACGGTCTCATCAAGAAGGTGCTGGGAAAAATCATAAGCACCGGCGGCTAGGCCGTAATACCACGCATATGAAGATAGATAAGCACAAGCCGGAGATATATTCCATTGCGGCTTTTTTGGTTTTAGCTTTCATCGCTGCCGCGATTTTCGCTATATATTCCCAGCCTGAGAGCGAAAAAGTGCGCAGTAACATATATTTCCAAGATCAGAGCCTTAAAGGCAAGTCATATTCCGAAGCTAGGATGACCATAGAGAAATCACTAGAAGATTTCAATGAGCGCGGCCTCGCCATCGCCCACGCTAACCGGCAGACCATGATGTTTCCCTCGGAAAGCAGCATCGAATCGGGTATAGTCCAGCAAAATTTTCGCCTATCACCCGAAGAAACTTGGGATAACCTGGTAGAAATGGATAAACGGCGGATATTCGCCCGCCGACAGCGGAAGAATTTGCCGGTCGCCTACCAGCTTAATGAAGATAATATAAAGAAAGACCTGGAAGACAGTTTCCCGGATCTTGTCATACCCGCCCAAGACGCCGCCTTCTACCAGAAAGACGGCACTATCGCTATTTCCCAAGAAAAAATCGGGCAGAACATCGACTCGGAGCAAGCGATAGGGCAGATTGAAGCGAAACTAGCCTCCCTCGACATCGCCCCCGTCAAATTGCAGACCATGACCGCATATCCAAATATCGCCCGCGAGGATTTGCAGCCTTTGCGCGAACAAGCAGCCGATTTTGCCTCCCGCAACGTCGTGCTCGCCTATGGCGATAGTGAATGGGAAATAGAAAAACAAGATATCCTGCTCTGGATGAGTGTCACTGGCAACAATAATTCCAACCGATTGGATATAAATACCGAAAAGATAAAAACATACCTACAAGAGAAAATTTCGCCGGAAATAGACCAAGAACCGCAACTCCCCCGCTTTGAAGTAAGCGGCAATCGGATAAATAATTGGCAACTAGGCAAGGACGGCCTCAGCGTCGATCTCGATTCCACCGCAGAAAAGATAAGGCAAGCGATAATATCGTCATCATCAGATAAGATAGCCATAGATACCAAGGTGGTGGCCGCGGAAAAGATGGATTCGGCTGGCGGGCTTTTGATTAAGGAGATAATCGGGACCGGACATTCCAATTTCGCCGGATCCTCCAGCAATCGCCGCCATAATATCAAAACTGGCGCCGACGCTTTGCATGGATTATTAATAAAGCCGGACGAGGAGTTCTCCCTCATCGGTGCTTTAGGAGAGATAGACGCCGCTAGCGGCTACCTGCCAGAACTAGTCATCAAAGGGAATAAGACTATTCCCGAATATGGCGGCGGACTCTGCCAGATCGGGACCACGATGTTCCGTACTACCTTAGCTTCGGGTTTGCCTGTCACCGAACGACGCAACCATTCATATCGCGTTTCATATTATGAACCAGCTGGAACCGATGCTACCATATATGACCCAGCCCCTGATTACAAATTCAAAAACGATACCGGCAACTACGTCTTGATTCAGGCAAGGATAGAAGGCGACGACATATATTTTGATTTCTGGGGCACGAGCGACGGACGGGAAGCGACAACTACTGATCCGGTCATATATAATATAGTAAAGCCGGAACCGACCAAAATCGTCTATACCACCGACCTAGAACCGGGCCAGAAAAAATGCACTGAGAGTTCCCATAACGGCGCCGACGCCTATTTCGACTATACCGTCACTTACCCAGCCACCTCCACTGAAGCAGAACCAGTAGTTAAGGAAAAGAGGTTCTCTTCCCACTATGTACCTTGGCAGGCCGTGTGCCTGGTCGGCACTTCCACGCCGGAGATAGCTACTTCCACCGCCACATCGGCTATTGAGACGGATACCGCAAGCAGTACGCAATGATTAAAAAAATAGAATATATAAAAAGGAAGCTTACCCCAAGCTTCCTTTTTTTGTGCCAACCCTCATCCGAAGAGAGGAATAAAGATGAAAATAATAATAGTATGAATAATAAAAAAAAGACCGCCTTAAACGGGTAGGCAAGAAAATTTCTCCTAGGTACCCTCGAGCGCAATGCCCAAAAACCCTACAAGAAAATCCCCATGCTTGTCGTGCCTGACCCGTTAAAAGCGGCCTTCTTCATTTGTTAATATGAAATGATAGCATAGGAAGATAGCTTTGTCAAGGGTTTTTTGGGTATAAACTGGGGAAAACGTCCAATCTATCTAAAGTTAGGATAAAATTTAAAGCTTCCCTGCTCATCCGTCCGCCATATCTTGACTCCTTTTTCTACTAAATCCGTTAATACTTCTTCACTTGGATGACCGTAGCTATTACCTTCCCCCACTGAAATGACCGCGATAGACGGCGATATCTTTTTCAGTAATTCCTGGCTGTTACTGCTCGCGCCGCCGTGATGAGAAACCTTGAAAATGTCCGCCGATAACTCGCCGGCTAATTCTGACTCTTCATCTTTTTCCAGATCACCTAAGGACAAGAAAGAAAAGTTACCGCAGTCCAAACGGAACCCCAAAGAAAAATCATTAAGATTGTCGCCCTGGTAATCCGTATCCAAGAATTCCATTGCGCACTCATCTGATAGGTGAAGACTATCTCCACTACCCGCCTCCGATATCATTATCCCTCGCTCTTGCGCTTGCGACAATAATTCCTGATACGACGAATCGCTGACTGGCGCATCACTGATGATGATGTTTTCCACAACATAACGTTCGATGACGGAAAAGCATCCCCAAAAATGATCACTATGCGGATGAGAAATAATAATTGCATCGATCTCTTTTTGCCAGAACCCGAGCTCTTGCGCCAAGCAGGAAAGTACGAGTTCGTCCGGACCGCAATCGCTAAGGATCACCTTTCCTCTGTCGTCCTTGATGATCGTCGCATCGCCTTGGCCGACATCGCATACGGTAATTCCAGGCTCGATATCAGCTATCGAGGTGATGATCGCTAAAATGGCAACGCTGATGATTATGATAATCTTTTTCATCTTTACATTGTCGGATAGAGAGCCTTAAGGGGCGATAAATACAAAAATTACCCATAAACAGGGTAATTTTTGTATAATTTCCAAATCGAAAGATTTGTTATTTCTTTTTCTTCACGACCTTCTTAGCAGCCGGTTTCTTAGCGGCGGCCTTCTTGGCCGGTTTCTTGGCAGCCACCTTCTTTACAACTTTCTTGGCGGCCTTCTTCACGGTTTTCTTAGCAGCCGGTTTCTTTACAACCTTCTTCTTGGCGGCTGGTTTTTTCTTAGTAGCCATAGATTCACCCCCCTTCTAATCAAAAAATTTTGATTTATAAAAAATATGATTTATAAAAATATATTTTATATCTATATTATACATCTTGCGTTTTTTTATAGCAATAGTTTTTTCAAAAAAATAGCGACCCATCTTTGAGCCGCTATCTTTTATCTCCTACAAAAATTTATTTTCCCATTTTCTGTTCCAGATAATTCTCTAATTCTGATATGGATACGCGTTCCTGCTTCATGCTATCGCGATCGCGAACCGTGACATCCTTCTTCTCCAAGCTATCAAAATCTATCGTGACGCAATATGGCGTACCGATCTCATCTTGGCGGCGATACCGCTTCCCGATGTTACCATTGTCATCGAACTCGACACGGTACTTGGACTTCAAGGCCGAAAACACTTCCCTTGCCTTAGCGACTAGATCCTCCTTGTTCTTGAGAAGCGGGAATACCGCGATCTGAATCGGCGCTACTCTTGCCGGGAAACGCATGACCAGACGGCAGTCGCCATCTAAATCCTCCTCGTCATAGGCAGCTACTATCGCCGCTAACACCGCTCTCTCTAGGCCGAAGCTTGGCTCGATGACCTGCGGGACTAGGGTCCGCTTATTATCAAACGGATCCCGATATACCATCTCCTTGCCAGAAGCAGCCGCGTGGCTCTTGAGATCGAAATCTCCCCGATGCGCTAATCCGCAAAGTTCCTTGGTGCCGAACGGGAAATCAAATTCCCAATCGACCGTCTTGCGGGAATAGTGGGAAAGCTTTTCCTTGGGATGTTCCCGCTGATGAATCTGCTCTTCCTTCACTCCGAGCGAGAGAGCGAAACTTTTCTGTTCCGCCAGCCAAACATCGAAGATCTTTTCCCAATCCGCTTCCGGATCAATGAAATATTCTATCTCCATCTGTTCAAACTCGCGCAGGCGGAAGATGAAATTACCGGTCACTATCTCGTTGCGGAAGGCCTTGCCTATCTGGGCGATGCCGAAAGGAAGCTTAGGGCGCATCGTGTCTACTATATTATTGAACTCCACGAAGATTGCCCCAGCCGTTTCCGGTCGCAAATAGACCGCGCCGTCGATACCATTCATTTCCGTCTTAAACATCATGCTAAACAACCTAGCTGGCGTCCAATCACTCTTGCCACAGTTAGGACAAGCTATCTTCTTGGATGATAGTACTTCGTTCATTTTTTCCAAGTCGCCTTCTAAGTCTTGGCCAGTCGCTTCTTCGATGACATGATCAGCTCGGAAACGTTTTTGACATTTCTTGCAGTCTATCATCGCGTCATTAAATCCGGCCACGTGCCCGCTCGCTTCCCATAATCTAGGATGGAGGATAATCGGACCATCGAGCCCATACATGTCCTCGCGCCTATCGACGAACTTGCTCCACCACAACGCCTTCACGTTATTCTTCAAAGCGACCCCGTACGGTCCATAGGTATAGCCGTTCGCGAAGCCTTCATATATCTCGCACGTTGGGAAAATGAAACCTCGGCGTTTAGCCCAGGAAACGATCTTTTCCATCTTGTTCTGCTTGTCTTGGTTTTCCATATTACATTTGGTTTAGATATCGGATGCCTAGCAACTTGAAGCCGTTTCCGAGCGTCTGCGCTACCGCTTCGGCTAGCACTATCCTCGCTCGACGCAGAGCTGGTTCGGCTTTGCCGATATTGGTCTCGTGATAGTAGTCATTGAAAGCTTGGCAGAGTTCGAAGAGGTAGCGGGCAAGCGGGGATGGGTCATAGGCAACGGCCGCTTTGGCGATCACTTCCGGAAACTGTGATAGTTTGAGTAATATTGCCTTCTCCTTATCTCCCTGAAGCCGTCCAAAATTAATGCCCAGCCCTAGTCGGCTCATCAGGTCGCTATTCTTCCTGACCAAGCTGCTGATGCGCGCGCCGGTATATTGCAAGTATGCGCAGGTATAGCCGTCGAAACGCAAGGCTTCATCGATATCGAAGACTATCACCTTATCAGGCGATACCTTACCCATCTCGAAACGGATAGCGCTGATAGCCAACTGATGCGCCGTATCGCTCACTTGCTTATCATTCCAGTCCTGATGGCGCTGTCTCGTCTCTATCGCGGCACGTTCTTTAGCCTGCCGGTATATTTCCGCATAGGTGATGACATTGCCGCTGCGGGAAGACATCATGCCGTTCTTCAAGGTGACGAAATCATAGGTTAGATGGATCATTTCCGCCTGGTAGCCGGACAACTGGAGGATCTTGAAGAGCTGCTGGAAATATAGGCTCTGGCGCATATCCACGACATACACGGAAACATCCAGTTGATATTGCTGGAATTTACGGGAAGCGAGCGCCAGGTCACCGACGGTATAGAGGGCGGTGCCATCCGAACGGATAATGGGGAGGACGCCGAGGCCATATTGCTCCAGGTCGGCGATTATCGCGCCTTGGCTCCGCTTCAATATACCCTTTTTCATTAGTTCCTCCACGATAAGGCGACCTTCGTCAATCACTTCACTCTCATAGAAGATATGCTCGAACTTTACGCCTAGTTCCTGATAGATCGAATCGAAATAATCGATGCTCCAGTCGCGGGTCTCCTGCCAGAGGGCATAGTCCGCTCCTTGCCGGCTCTCGATCGCTTTCATTATCTCCGCCACTTCCGCCTTCTTCTTCTCATCACCTTCTAGCTCGGCATATGTGGAGGCATAGCAAGCGCCCAGAACGAAACCCTTCGGCTGCCCTTCCTCTATCATCTTCTTAAACTCATCCGCCCGGCTGCCTTTGGTAAGGCCCCAGATAGTCTTAGCGATATGGATGCCAAAATCATTGATATATGAGACCGGGATGACCCTCGTACCGCTCGCCGCCAGTATCCGTACTAGAGAATCAGCGTAGCAGATATTGCGCAAATGCCCGACATGATACTCCTTATGGGTATTGCCATTAGAATACTCTATCATCATCCGCCGGCCATTACCTATCTCAGAACGGCCATATTCACTCTTCTTCTGTCTGATATCGCCGATAACGCCCTTGGCCACCTGAGCGACGTCCAAGAAAAAATTGACATAGGGCCCCATGGCGCGACATTCAGATAAGTACGGCAATTTGAGAACAGATGCTTCCTGCGCCTTGACTCTGGCCAACTCGGCCGGATTAGCTTTGGTCTCCTTGGCCAGCGCGAACATCGGCAGGCTCAAGTCACCCATCGCGCTATCTGGCGGGAAAACGAAAGCACCGGGCTCTACCCCGAGCGCCCGGCCTAACTCTTCCCTGATCTTGTCGAAAAAATAATGCATAGCGTTTAGGCGCAGCTGGCAGCGGCCTTTCCCATCTCGAAGGAGTGTAGCATCCAGCCATTGAATATGATATAATATTAACAAAGTCCCGCCTTTTTTTCAATCACTAAGATAAGAGACGGAAAAGGCTTTTTAATTCATAAAAATATGTTTTCGTACCGCGCAATCTTGAAAAAATCCTGGCAATTAGCCAAGGAACACAAGTCCCTATGGTTTCTAGGCTTCCTCTCGGTCGCCTTTGCCTCAGGGGGCGAGTATAACATCATCGCTAACTCCCTCAGCCGCGACATGATGTCCGGGGTAAATTCTATCGCCTCTATCTATAGCGGACAGCCCCGGATCAGCAACTTCTTAGCCGGACTAGGGGATGTGTTACGGGTATCGCCGGAGGCCTTTCTCTGGCTGATATTCCTATTTATCATCTTAGCTGGCGTTTTCATCTTCCTCCTCTATATTGCCATCAATTCACAATGCACGCTGATAAAATCCAGCGCTAAGATTCTCACTGGCAATAAACGGAGCCATTTTGATTTCCGGGAGGCTTGGGATGACAGCAAGAAGCATTTTTGCCCGGTCCTCTCGATGAACATCCTGATGAAAGCGATAGTCACCGGCCTATTCTTCATCATCGGCCTTCCCTTGCTTTTCCTCATCATTAATAATAATGGATTCGCGTCTAGCTTCATCTTTGCCCTGCTATTCGTCCTGCTGATACCACTTAGCTTTGCCGTCGCGCTCGTCGGTAAATATGCCATAATGTATAACACCCTCCATGAACTTAACTTCGCGCGATCGGTAGCGAGTGCCTGGCAGTTATTTAAAAAGAATTGGCTGGTCAGCCTCGAGATGTCCTTCATCCTCTTCTTCATCAATTTCATCATCGGCTTGGCCGCCATCATGCTGGCCTATTGCCTCATCGTCCTCCCCCTCGCCATCCCTCCCTTCCTCTTCTTCCTGATGTTCAACTTCATCATCGCTTTCGCCATCGTGGTAGTCTGCGGCTCCGTCCTCAATGTCTTCCAGCTATCGGCTTGGACCGAACTTTTCTTGAGACTCCAGAGCGAACAAGCAAAAAGCAAGATAGAGAGACTACTCAAAAATTAATCCCGCTAAATGATAGACTATGGCAGATGTAAACTCCATTGAAAGCCTGCTTAATCCTGATGATTCGAATGAGGAAAGCACGGCCGGACAATTTAAGAAGAAACAGCTTGAGATAAAGAACAAAGATATAGAGCGGCAAGCCAAGACCAAAGCTGATAAGCTAGGACTTCCATATATCAGCCTGTTTGGCTTTCCCATCAGCCCGGAAGCGCTGGCTCTCATCCAAGAGCAAGAAGCGGCGGAACTATCCGCCGTCTGTTTCTTCTATGACGGCAAGTCCATCAAATTAGCGGCCACCTCCCCTAAACCAGCCGTCCTGCGAAAACTGGAAGACCTCAAACGCCAATATTTCTGCGAAGGCACCCTGTATCTGGTTTCAGATAACAGCCTAAAGAACGCCCTGGAAATATACAAGACTATCCCCAAAGTCAAGAAATATGAAGACGGGGTAGAGATAACCGAAGAGAAGTTTGAGCAGTTCAAGAAAGAGATTGCCGACTACCAGAGTCTGGAAGAAAAATTATCCAAAGTAAATATTTCTGACATCGTAACCCTCATCCTCGCCACCGCCATCAAGGTAGGGGCGAGCGACGTCCATATCGAAGCGGAAGAACAAGGGGTAGCGGTGAGACTGAGGATAGACGGCGTCCTGCAGGACGCGGCCAAGATAGACAACGAGCGCTGGGAAAAGATCGTCGCTCGTATGAAGATTCTCGCTCGGGTCAAGATAAATATCGAGAACAAGCCGCAAGATGGCCGCTATACTATATACCTCAAGGACAGAAAGATAGACGTACGTAGTTCCTTCCTCCCCACCGCCTATGGCGAAAGCGTGGTGATGCGTCTGCTCGATTCCCAGACCGGAACGTTCGACTTCGAGAACTTAGGCCTGAGACCGGAGATAATGGAGAAGCTCCAGCGGGAAATAGAGAAACCAAACGGCATGATCCTCACCACCGGACCGACCGGATCAGGCAAGACCACGACGCTATATGCCATCTTGAGCCGACTCAACCGGCCGGGCAATAAGATAATCACGCTCGAGGACCCGATCGAATACCAGATTGAGGGGATAAACCAGAGCCAGGTCGATAGCCGCAGCGGCTATACTTTCTCCCAGGGATTACGCTCCATCCTGCGCCAAGATCCCAATATCATCATGATCGGCGAAATTCGCGACTTAGAAACGGCCGAGATATCCACCCAAGCTTCGCTCACTGGCCATCTAGTCCTCTCTACTTTGCACACTAACGACGCTTCCGGCGTTATCCCCCGTCTCATTGAGATAGGGGTCAAACCATATTTTCTCGTACCGGCTATCAACGCGGTCATCGGTCAACGGCTCGTCCGTCAGCTCTGTCCCGCCTGCCGGAAAGAACATATCCTTAACGCCGAAGAAGAGGAGCAAGTGAAAAAAATCCTAGCCGTCATCTCCCCCAAAGCTAATATCAACATCCCGGACCGTCTCCCGACGATGTATAAGGCGGGCGATGGCTGCCCTGCTTGCGGACAACTAGGCTATAAAGGGCGCGTAGGCATCTTCGAGCTCTTCACTATGGATGATAACATTAAGCAACTCACTGTCGACAATGCTCCTTCATTCAAGATACTACAACAAGCAGTGGAAAATGGCATGATTACCATGCTCCAAGACGGCGTGCTCAAGGCGATGGAAGGAAAAACCTCCCTGGAAGAAGTATATCGCGTCATCGGCGACTTCGATTATGTCGACGACCTATATGACATCGTCATTTCCCAGACTATCGGCCGCGGCGTGAAAGTAAGCGCATCCCAGCAGGAGCAGATAGCCGATCTTGGCAAGGATATCTCCGCTATCAAGGACCGTTTCCAAGACGTTCCCACCCAAGAACTCACTCCTCTTGTCATGGGACTTTCCATCGAAAGTCGGGCTGGAGATGTTCATATCGAGCCGTCTGAAGATAGTGTCAGTATCCGTTTCCGTATCGACGGCGTTCTGCATGATATCGCCAAGCTCCCGAAGACCAGCTACCTGCCGCTGCTGGGGGCGATAAAGATATTGTCAGGCTTTTCCACTAACGTGAAGCGTGCTACTATGGATGGCCGCTTCAGCATATACTATAAAGGCGAGCGCGCTGATTGCCGCGTCTCGATCATCACCGGCGCCTATGGCGAAACCGTAGTTATCCGTGTCCTCTCGAATTCCGCGACCAGCCTTGACCTGCCGAGTTTAGGGATAAGCGGGCCGGCTCTCAATTCCCTGCAAACGGCTATGCGCAAAACCAGGGGTATAATCATCACCACCGGACCGACCGGATCAGGCAAAACCACGACACTATATGGCATCTTGAACCAGCTCAACCGGCCGGACATCAAGATAATCACCGTTGAGGATCCGATCGAATACCAGCTACCGGGCATCATGCAGACCCAAGTCGACCCGGAACGCGGCTATACCTTCGATTCCGCCATGCGCTCCCTCTTGCGCCAGAACCCGAACATCATGATGATCGGTGAGATCCGCGATCATGAGACTGCCCAGATCGCCATCGAGGCAGCCATGACCGGCCATCTAGTGCTTTCCACTATCCACGCTAATGGCGCCGCGGGCGCGATTTCCCGCTTAGCTTCCTTGGGACTTGATAAGTCAGCGCTCGCTAACGCGATTGAATATTCCATCGGCCAACGCTTGGCTCGCAAGCTTTGCCCGTATTGCAAGAAGAAGGATGTCCTCTCACCGGAAGTGGAAGAGAGGATAAGAAAAGCGTTGGGGGAAATAACGAGCAAGGATATCAAGATTCCCGACCAGCTCGACTTCTATGTCGGCGGCGGCTGCGAACAATGCGGCGGCCTGGGATATAAGGGGAGGATCGGCCTGTTCGAATACATCAGCGTCACGCCGGAAATAAGGAAAATGATCCAGCAAGACGCCAACGACTACGAGATTGCCGCAGCCGCTGCCCAGCAGGGTTCGATAAGCATGTTCCAAGACGGCATACTCAAGGCTCTAGCCGGAGAAACCAGCCTGGCCGAAGTTTTCCGGGTAATAGACTAAAATCCATATGATAAACCAGAAATTTGTCGCCTCGCTAAAGGGCGACTACCAAAAGCATGACGCACAGCGCCGCCAGATAATCTCGTTGTCCAACGAGATACTATACCTTTCCAAAAAAACGGTCTTTTCTGTCCACCGCGACAGCTTCACCGAAGCAGACAAGCTCATCACCGATATCGAACGGAAGATCGACTATATCCAAAAGAATTTCGGTTGGATCCGCGCCTATGAAGAAGGCGCTTTCGCCGCGGCTATGGAAGAATATGTCGAAGGAAAATTCTTCCTGGCCGCTATCCGCGGGAAGTCCATCCAAGCCATCCCCAAAGTGAAGCTCAGCTACACCTCATATCTAGGTGGCCTCTGCGACCTGACCGGCGAGCTAGTGAGGCGCGCCACTAACCAGGCGGCCAAGCATGATTGGAAAGAAGTGGACAGGATAAAAAAAGTGGTGGACGAAACCATGTCTGCCCTGCTAGAATTTGATCTAGGCGGCTATCTACGCACCAAATACGACCAAGCCCGGGGCAACCTAAGGAAGGTCGAGCAGATAAGCTATGAGATAGCGCTAAAGGTGAAAGAATGAAAGTAGCGATAATCTCCGATCTGCACGATAACGCCATCTATCTCGAGCGTTTCCTCGCCTGGGCCGGAACTAATAAAATATATCATCTCATCGCCTGCGGCGACCTGGCTAACCAGGATACCCTGGATAGAGTCATAGCCGGCTTTGGCGGTAAGATCCATCTAGCTATCGGCAATGCCGATTCCTTCAATCAAAACAAAGAATATGAAGAGAGGATAAGTATCCTACCGCGAGAAGGCGGGATAGTGAGGATAGAGGAACTAAATATTGGCCTCTGCCATGAACCGAAATATATCAAAGCGCTTGAAGCATCCCAACCTGATTTCATCTTCTACGGCCACACCCATAAGCCGCATCTAGAAAAGATAAATCTTTCCATCGTCGCTAACCCTGGAACGCTCGGTGGTTGGCACTACCCCTCCACCTTCGCCCTATTGGAGACTGAAAACGGCGAATTAAAACTCATCATCAGCGAAGAAGAGAAAATATAACGATTATCAAAATTAAGATGTAAAAAATGATTATTTATTTTGACGAATCGTATGATGGCGCTCACAAATATCTAATATTAGGTGCCCTATTCAACCCACATCCCAAATTTTTACACCAAGGCCTCGTTAATATAAAACGGGCTTGTAATTTTTATGACAGAACGAACGGGAAACCACTAGAATTAAAATATAATAATTGCACAAATAACAGTTCACTGGAGGTTGGGCGCCAAGCCATCGATTTATTTTTTAAGAGTACAAGTTATTTTCGGTGTGTAGTTATAGATCAAGACATATTGGATCTCAACCGTTTTGGCCAAAAACACGAAAAAAATAGTATAAAAATGGCTAGGGCTTATAAAAAGTTTGCCGAATTATTATTAGCTCATAGCACCGATCACATTTATAATGGAGTTTTGTTAACAGATGAACTAACTAGATGCAAAGGGGATGAATTCATTTCATTAATGCAAGATGATTTCTGTTACCCCTCCGGTCATTATTGTGACACGCCACACAAGCCAACCTTAAAACATATAAGCGACATAAAATCTCATTTAGAAAATTATCATGTAAATCAAATAAACGACATATTAATTGGATGTGTTTTAAATAATTTAGCACCCACTACAAAAGAATTCAAAAACAACCTCAGACTACACTTGATAAAGAAGCTAGAAGTTAATGATTTGCTAAAAACAAGCTATCCGTGGACACACTACTCTAAAACATATGTTGAAACTTATACTCCAAAATTTAGTATTTGGTATTGGGAACCTAAAGGTAAACAACAAAAAACCCTCCTTTAAAAGGAAGGTTTTTTGTTTGGTCTAAGTCCTGACGAGGATATTATCGGTAGTCGAATATATTCGACACCTCTCCTCGCTACTCTGACCTAAGATTATAATAGCACAGATTCAGAAAGAGAACAAGGAGAAGAACGAGTATGGGTGTTAATAACTTTTTACTATTTTTTATTATGCTTCCATGCTTTTTATAATAATATTGCAATAAAATATTATACGTGCCTTTTCCGGGCTCCTTGACCCTTCAAATATTCGCCCGTACTGCTCCTGCGGCATCTCATTATATCTTCCGGCGTACCGACGGCAACAATCTCGCCACCGGCATCGCCGCCTTCAGGGCCTAGATCAATTACCCAATCCGCCGCCTTGATGACGTCCAGATTGTGTTCGATGACGATTACGGTATTACCTTGGTCGACTAGGAGATTGAGTACCCGGAGCAACTTGTCGATATCGGCAAAATGCAGGCCGGTGGTAGGTTCATCGAGGATGTATAGGGTACGCCCGGTCGCCCGGCGGGAAAGCTCGGACGCCAGTTTGATGCGCTGAGCCTCGCCGCCAGAAAAAGTGGTGGCCGACTGTCCCAGGGTTATATAACCCAGTCCCACCTTATCGAGCGTCTCGAGCTTATGCTTTATTATACTCTGGTCACTGAAGAAATCGATCGCTTCCTTGACGGTCATATTCAGGACTTCATAGATGTTCTTGCCGCGATATGAGACCGACAGGACGTTGTCGCGGAATCTCCTCCCGCCGCACTGGTCGCAAGTGAGATAGATATCGGAAAGGAACTGCATCTCTACTTTGATCACGCCATCACCCGAGCAATGCTCGCAACGGCCGCCCGCTACGTTGAAAGAAAAATGGCCAGGCGTAAGGGCCTTGGCTTTGGAAAGCGGCAACGAAGCGAACAGGTCACGGATATAGGTAAACAAGCCGGTATAGGTGGCGGGATTAGAGCGCGGCGTACGGCCGATAGGAGACTGATCAATATCAATCACCTTATCGATATTCTCCAGCCCGAGTATCTCCCTATGCCGCCCTGGTTCCTGCTTGGCGCGATAGAACTTACGGTTTAGGGCCTTAGCGAAGATGTCATAGACCAGGGTGGATTTGCCGGAACCGGACACGCCGGTCACGGCGATGAGCTTGCCAAGTGGAATCTCGACATCGATATCCTTCAGGTTATTCTCGGTAGCGCCGACGATAACTATCTTCTGCCCATTACCCTTATGTCTCGTCTTAGCGGGGAGGATGCTGCGACGACCGAGCAAATAATCAGCGGTAAGGGAATTCTTGGCCTCACGGATACCTTCCGGCGTACCGGCATAGATTATGTTACCGCCGTAGATTCCGGCACCGGGACCGACGTCAATAAGGTAGTCGGCCGCTTCCATCATCGCTTGGTCATGTTCGACCACGATAACGGAATTGCCATTGTCGCGCAAACTCTTCAGGGTGTCGATAAGGCGGCTATTGTCGCGCTGGTGCAACCCGATAGATGGCTCGTCTAAGACATATAATACGCCGCTGAGGCTCGAGCAGACCTGGGTAGCTAAACGGATACGCTGGGCTTCGCCACCAGAAAGCGTGGCTGCGCTGCGGGACAGGGAAAGATATGGAAGGCCGACAGTCTGCAGCTGGGACAATCCGCCTAGTATCTCTTTGATTATCGGAGCGATGACACGGCTATCGCTCAAAGTATTGGAAAAGGTGCTCTGCCAATCAATAAGCCTTTTTACTAGCTTATCTATGCTCATGTCTGACAAGTCGGAAATGTTATATTCCTTCACTTTCACGGCTAGAGAGGCGGGATTAAGGCGCTTACCCTGACAGGCTGGACAGACACAAGGACGCAAGCATTTCTCTATCTCCTGTTTCACGAAACTGGACTTGGTCTCTTCATATTTATCCATCAATATCTTCGATAGCCCCTCGCGGCCATCCTTGCCAGCAAAGATAATTTCCAGCTGCCTATCACTTGCCTGCTTCATTGGCGTATCGAAAGACAAGCCGCTAGCCTTGACGAGCGGTTCCAACTTCATCATGGCCGCGCGGCTATTGCCATTCTGGCTCAAGGCTTTGATAGCGCCCTGATTGAGGCTGAGATTGAAATTCAAGGTGAGTTGCGGATCGATTTCCATCTTAGTACCCAAACCGCCGCAGGCTTCGCAAGCGCCATAGCTGGAGTTGAAGGAAAAATCGCGCGGTTCGAAAATGTGATGCCGAAAATCGCAACGCGGGCAGACAAAAGATACGAGCGGTACGTTCCTCTCCTTGTCCTTAGCTACTTCTTTCTTCAGGCGGACCTGGCAGCTCGGGCAATATGGCTGGCCAGCCTTGGAATACATCAAACGCAAGTAATCATATATCTCCGTGATGGTGCCGACGGTCGAACGCGGATTATTGCCCACGCCACGCTGGTCAATGGAAACGGCCGGGGAAAGTCCCTCGATGAAGTCAAAATCGGGCTTGTCCATCATGCCGACGAACTGCCTCGCATAGGAAGAGAGCGATTCGACATAGCGACGCTGGCCTTCGGCATAGATGGTGTCGAAAACCAGGGAGGACTTACCTGAACCGGATAGGCCAGTCACCACCACCAGCTTTTCCTTGGGAATCTCTACGCTGACATTTTTCAGATTGTGGGAGCGTGCGCCGCTTACCCTGATCTTGTCGTACTTCATGGCAATAAATAAAGCTAATTGAAAAATTAGCTTTGATTATACCGCAAATCTTTATAAATTTCAAGGTCTGGCGGGTCAGAAGATGGGATAGAGGAATTTTATCGCTAAAAGCAGGATGCGATCGAAAAGATAGGTCTTTTGCTTAGACTCAGAAAACAAGACGGCTTGTTCCTTCCACTTCTCAAATAACGAACAGATCTTGTCGATTAGGTCCTTCTGCGTGAAGAAGATGCCGAGTTCCATATTCATCCCGAACGAAAGGATATCAAAATTCTGCGACCCGATTACTCCCTCCTGCCGATCAATAATCATGGCCTTGGCATGGTTCATCTGCCGCCCTAGGTAGATATGCACCCCGAAATCCGACAATCTAGCGGCGTTGGCCATATTGATCCGGTTAACCACCTTAATATCGGTGTCCTGAGGCATCATTATCTCCACCCGTACCCCTCTTTCCACGGCATTGCTAAGTGCTGAAAGCAGCCAGCGCGGCGGCGATAGATATGGCGTGACTATCTTGATCGAATCCTTGGCTCCCCCCATTTTCTCACGGTAGTAGCTATTGAGATAGTATAGGCGATTAGTGCCGGGGATGTTCTCCACTATCCAAGACTTGAGCTTCTTGACCGGCTTGCTCAAGGCATACTGCTTGATATTTTCATCCACGCCGCCACAATCGAGATATATGCGGGCGAAAGAGCGCAAAATCGGCAACACTATCCGCCCGCGGACGCCAATCTGCAAATCCCGCCAATTGCGGATCTTCTCTTCGATATTGACCCCGCCTAAGAAAGCAAATTTCCGATCGACGATAACCAGCTTGCGATGGGTACGCTTGAATAGTCCATTAAAATACAAGAACTCGACGCCAGTTTGCCTTAGCTCTTCGATCGTCTTCTTCTGTAAAGAGAAGCTGCCGAAATAATCAGCAATCACCACCACCTTTATCCCTTTGGCGGCCTTCTCCTTTAGTACACCGATAAAGTCATGGGTTTCCTTGGTATCGTCCAGAAAAATATACATCTCGATATATATTGAAGACTGGGCGGCGCGAATCGCCCCCAGCATGCCATCCCAGGCCTTCTTCGAGGTAGTGTATATCTGGTATTTCATAGCTTTAGCCAGCCTTTGACGATTGAGACCTTCTCATCCATCGTTTCTTCCGCCGTGCGGACTACCTTAGCCGCCGCTTCAGCGACGAGATAGCGCTTGAGACGCAGGGAGTCAGTGAAAGATGAAGCGTTTGGGTTAATAACTAAGTCGCAATCCTTCTCATCGTGCCGGGAAAGGTTACGCAGGGTGATAAGGACACTGCGGCCGGCAATAGTAGCCAGGTTGAATCGCGTTTCCCCGAATTCATCATCGTGATAGAGATTGACGCCGATTATCTTATCCGCTCCGGCCCGACGCAATACCGCGGCTGGCAGCGGATTACTGAGCCCGCCATCGACTAGAGGACGGCCGTCATAGGAAACGGGAGCGAAGACCACGGGAATGGAACAGCTAGCCTTGACTGCGGTAGCAATCTGGCCGCGGTCCATGATGACCGCTTGTCCCGTAACCAAATCCGTGCTGATTATATATAAAGGCATGCGCGTATCACTAAATTCCCTATCGCCGAACAACTCGTCCAACAACAAGGAAAACCGCTTCATGCCGACTACGCCGCCGCGAAAACCGAGATTCGAGAGAGTAAAGATTTTCTTCGCTAAGCCGCTAGTCATCTTTTCGATGAGCGATTCTACTTCGCCATATAGAGCATAGTGGGCGGCCACGAGCGAACCGATCGAGGCGCCACTGATATAATCTACTGGGATGCCGTGGTTCGACAAAGAGCGGATGATACCGATATGAGCGAACCCGCGAAAAGCGCCGCTGCCTAGCGCCAAACCTATCTTCTTCCTTTCCATATATTATATAGCTACAGGGCTATTATGACACAAAAACAGGGGATTTAAAATGGAGAGCCAGGGTTATTTGGCCTTATAAAAGCAAAAACACCCGCTAGAGGTGTTCTTAGAAGCGGAGACTAGTTATTTTCTTGCCCGTTTTCTTGGCATGTTTCTTATTAGCGACTCGTTTTTTCTTATACATATTATAGGGATTATTTATCTTTGCTTAACATGATAAGTATATACTAAAAAGCGGGTTAGGCCAAGGGAAAAAGAACGCTTAATCATCCTTATTGTCATTAATTGATGTAATATGTTACAATATATATTGTACATAACTACATCAATATGATTAATTTAACCGCTCCCCTAACAATCAAGGTTCTTAGTTATGCCTTCATTAACCCAGATAAGGCGTTCTATAGCCGCCAACTAGCCAGAATGATAAAGGCTGATCCCGGCAATCTATCTAGGAAATTAACCGAGCTTGAACAGGATGGCATCCTCTATTCCCATACCGAAGGTCGGCAAAGATATTTCTCACTAAACCAACAGTACCCTTTACTAGCTGAAACTAGAAAAATATTCGAAGCTCATTTTTCCCTCGAAACGACAATCAGAGATACCCTCAAAAACCTGACTGGCCTGGAAGAAGCCTATATCTTTGGATCGTATGCCAAGGGCAAATTATCTCGAGAAAGCGACATCGATCTTCTGCTGATAGGCAGTCACGACCCCCTAGCTGCCAAGAGACTACTTCTACCGATCCAAAAAAAACTAGGGAGAGAGATAAACGCACTTGATTTTTTACCCGAGGAAATCACTAAGAGAAGGGCCGCAAAGGACGGATTGATAATGGAAATATTCTCTAATAAAAATATAAAGGTAATATAAAGCCATGTTCGAAAAATTCATTTTTACTCCCGATCAATTAAAAAGATATCTTGATTCCGCCGCTAGAGACTGCCAGATTGCCAATAATGACAACCCAGAAATATGCTTCCAATTCTGCTATAACTGCTTGATAAAATTAGCGTTGGCCGTTTGCGCTAAACACGGACTAAGAGTGAAATCGCGACCAGGCCATCACGTCGCACTGATAGAAAAAATGAGCGAGCTTATGCAAGATCCGGAAATAGAAATCATCGCAAACAACATGAGAGCTAAGCGCAATATGGACCTATATGGTGGCGGAACGCTCATCTCCCAGAAAGAGATGCAAATGTATCTTAAATTTACCGCCAGCCTGCTTAACAGGGTAATTGGGCAAATCGGCACAGCCAGGCTATTTTAACGCCCCCTCCTATAATTGCTTTTTTATAATAACTTAATATAATTTCTATATAAATAGTGGGGCAATATAACCTAAAAATATGTTCAAACTATTCGCTAACAATTTCGAATCAGCCGCTAACAAGGATCTGGCAAGGGACAAAACAAAAGACGTAGCCACCAGCCGACACCTCGAAAAAGACCGCTACTTAGGGGAAGCGCCCCTTTTCAAGGACGAAGAGGCGATAGAGGATGAAGAACTGGTAAACGCTAATGACCCAGAAAAGAGATTCGTTCCTATCAATGAAGTACCTGACCGTATCGACGAAATCGAGGAGGAAGGAGAAAAAGCGGATATTCAAGAATTAAAAACGTCGGATATAAAAAGGCTCGAGTGATCGAGTCTTTTTTTATCCACATACTTTTTCAATCAAGCTAGTTAAAAAGCTAATGACAAAGCTTTTTACCTTGCTATAATTGACCGTTAAATCATGAACCTCAAAAATTGAATAATAAAATGAAAAAACTTAGAGAAGTGCGCTCGTTGAAGATTGAAGTAGACGAGAGTGAATTAATCCGGACATTAAAGATGGTCATCGGCCCTTGGATAGAAGCATCTCACCTGGGAACCAGTGATATCATGCTTACCACCCTCAAGAACCGTAACCATATCGATCAATCGGCTTCGAAGGAAAGCCAACCCCCGATCATTTATCTGTATCCAGAAAGAGATTATGCCGCAGAACCCCCGGATGGTTTCCGTGACCCAATCAGATTATTTGAAAACAAAGAATATCCGAAACTGGATGACGAAGAAATAAAGGCCGGGATAGTGAAGAAAATAAAGCAGATTATAAAAGACGATAAATTCATTACTACCCAAAAGAAAGCCTGGCAAAAAGCGCAAAATAAGATCGTACTCTCCCTGGGTGACGCGCTCTGGGATTCATTCGTGATTGAATACGACACGGACTATTACTATTCATTCCTGTCAATTTCTTTCTCAAATTACATAACATACGCCTAAGAAACAAGAAGGCCCGACTAAAACCGGGCCTTTTAAATAGAATTGATTTTAATCGAATTATTTATCTTTTTCAGGAACATCTTCTTATTCCAATCTATCAGCCAACCAGGCATAAAGGAGCGCAGCCAATTCCTGACCTCATGATTGATAGCTAATATATACTTTCGAAAAAAATTCTTTAAAGTTTTATCTCTATATAGAAAGTCCGCCCAAGGGCTTTTAGCAAGATACTGAAAATAATATTTTTTATTTCGACCACAATATAGGTAGCTCCACGGCTTAATCCTATCAGAATAATGAAGAACTACTGTGTCGGAAGATGGAAGAGAATTTACACCTTTGTGTTTCATGTCCATATTAAAAATTGATGGCAACTCCAACCAAATATTTTTAAATAAACAATTTAGGACATCTTGGTCAGCCGTAATTAACTTATCTCTATATTCGCCAATAAATGATTCAGCCCTCTTTACGATATTCAAATAACGCCACATTTTTACATCTATCAATATCACCCCAGCATTAAAATATGATTGCAAATTTGGATAGAAAAAAATCCTAATTATTTCTGCCGCTTTCACGTCTTTCACTGCTGCCAGCGCGTTTCCCTTCAAGCCCATTTCATACAGCGCACCAAGATCTTTCAAAACCACTAAGTCGCAGTCTAGATATATAACTTTTTCTATTTCTATCGGAAGAATGTCGGAGATGAACAGGCGTAGGTAAGTTGCCCTACTTAAATGTCCTAATTCGGGAAAATCTTTCGTTCTATTCTCGCTTATGTTATAGAATTTTAATTCACATCGATACTTATGGCTGATTGAAATAATTTTCTCTTTATTTATCTCACTTAATCCATTTTCCAAAACATGAAAAAAAATATCCTTATCGCTAGCTTTGTTCTCCAGGATAGATATCAAAGCGACGCCTAGGTGTTGAACGTAATTATTATCGCTGGCTAAAACAATATGTATATTATTCATATAATAAACCAATACTATTGATATATCTACTTTAAAATTACCACAAAAATGCAAATAAATCAATTTACCGTTATTGACTATCGTACATAAAATATGTACAATTGTACACAAAACATGTATAATATGACTAAGACTAATTGAACTAGAAATTATCCAATATTTATATGCTAAATTTTTTGAAAAATGGCGCAGGAGAGATTCTCAAGTTTTTTTTCCAAGACCCTGATAAAGAACACTATTTTAGAGAAATCGCTAAAAATCTAAAAAAAGAACCGAGCCACTACCAGAGATATTTAGATAACCTCGTAAAAGATGAAATATTGCTAGATGAGCGTCGCGGGAATATGCGTTTTTTTAGGTTGAACAAGAAACACCCCCTTTATGAAGAGATAAGAAGCATGGTTTCCAAAACAATTGGCGTGGAAAGCGAATTGAAAGGATTGGTCGATAAGCTTGATAAGGTTGAGTGCGCTTTTATATTCGGATCAATCGCTAAGGGAACGGAAAACAGCAATAGCGATGTCGACCTGATGCTAATCGGAGACATAAACCAAGACTCTTTGGCCGCCGCCGTAAGTTCCATAGAAGGAAAAATCGCGCGGGAAATAAACTATCACATTTATAGCCGTCAAGAAATTGTTAAAAAAATTAAGGGAAAAGACAGTTTTATCTCTAACATCCTCATATCGCCAATTATTAAATTAAAAGGAAATCCATATGATTTTGCAGGAATTCCAAAACCTAATAAATAACAATTCAATCGAACCTTTCGCCTTGGATCCAAAAGGAATCGAAATAAAAATCGAGAAGGCTGACCGGCTATACAACTTTGCGAATAAGAATCTATCCGGGCTAGGCATGGGCGATGAGGATATTGTCTACAACAATATTTACGACTCTATACGGTTAAGTTGTGAGGCTATACTATTAATCAATGGATATAGAGTAAGAACAAGTGGAGAGGGACATCATTATATCGTGATCAACGCCGCCGCCATTTTGCTTGATGGCCAACTTGGCAATGAATTCCGAAGATTTCAACAAATGCGTAAAAAAAGGAACCAAATCGAATATGGAAATTTCATGGGAATTTCAGAGGCAGAATTAAAACAGGCCTATCTAGACGCTAAAACTCTATTGATAAAAGCCAAAGATTTGTACTTGGCACTGGGCAAATAAAACCTACCGGAAAACTGGGGATGGGTGAACATAACACTCATTTAAATATCAAAAGATCCCACTTTAGGGTCCTTTTTATTTTTCTAGCCTCAAGGTGGGATCAATTATAATATGGAGAAAAGCAGTTTATTGACAATCGTCTAATAATCGTCTATAATTTGACTATATATGTTTAATCCAAAATACACAATTACAAATAAATTATTAGCTAACATCAAAAGAATTAGTGAAATTATTGTTGATCTTAATAATCGAAATTTTTCTCGTGTAGTTTTACTTGATATGGAGCGTCGCGCTCGCGAAATATCAGCTTATTCCTCAACTAGTATTGAAGGTAACCCACTGCCCTTAACGGATGTAAAAAGAATTTTAAAAAATAGCCCAGAAAATGCCAGAGATAGTGAAAAAGAGGTTCTAAATTATAATAAAGCCCTAATTGAATTAGACGCGCTAATTAAGGCCGATAAAGAAGTTTTTAACACTAAACTGATATTAAAAATACAACAAACAATTACCACGGGGCTAATTGAAAAATATCGTTGTGGAAAAATTCGTCAAGAATCAGTTTTTGTTAATAATCCTAAAACACGTCAAACTGTTTATTTACCGCCAGATCATCAAGACGTAGATAGGCTTCTGGAAGAATTATTTTTTTATCTTGATAAGAACAAGGATGTAGTTGACCCTTTGATTTTGGCGGGAATATTTCATAAACAGTTTGTTGTTATTCACCCATTCGTTGACGGTAATGGACGAACTACCAGATTAGCTACTAAAGCATTGCTCGCTAAAATGGGACTTAATACTTTTTATCTTTTTAGCTTTGAAAACTATTATAATCAGAATGTTAGTCGTTATTTTCAAGAGGTTGGCGTGTTAGGAAATTATTACGAAATTAAAGATAAAATAGATTTTACCTCTTGGTTAGAATATTTTACCGATGGTATTATTGATGAGCTTTTACGAGTTATCAAGGAGCTAGAAAAAGAAAAAATTTCTCCAGATAGCGAGTTAAAAGAATACCATTTGAAAATAATCGCTTATATAAAAAAGAAGGGCTATATCGCTGATAGAGATTACGCCGCGTTAACCAAACGAGCCAAGCCAACTAGGAATTTGGACTTTAGAAAATTAATAGCCAATGGAGTTATTGAAAAAGTTGGCAAAGGAAAGGCAACGTATTATAAATTGAAGTAACGCTTTCCAATGTTTGTATATATCTATTGTCCTAATGTACATGTAAACTATAGTGAGAATATATGATAAACATATCTATAAGAAATGCTAAGTTTAGTGAGTTGAAAAGAGCGCAATATGTTACTAAGCTTTCATATAAAACTCCTTAAAGAGAAAATACTTTGATTACCAGGCCACATGAGCCACAAGATTTAGAAATTGCTTTTCGAAGAAAAGATTTTTTTATTGTCGTCGCAGTTGCAGGTGATAAAATTATTGGTGCGGTAAAATATCTTACAGATAGAAAAAATAATTTATATATTTATCAGCTGGCAGTCTTAAAAACTTATAGAAACAGGGGTGTCGGCCAATTACTAATAAATAAAATCGAGCAAATTGCTCAAACGAAAAAATGTAAAAAAATATTACTAGACTGCGTACAGGAAAAGAAACTTCCAGATTACTATAATAAATTGGGCTTTAGAATAGATAAAATTGAAGAGCACCGCAATCATCATGCTGTCTATATGTCTAAGCTTACAAAAACAAAAAATCTCCAATAAGGAGATTTTTCTGTTAGTAGTCCCTAGGGGAGTCGAACCCCTGTTACCAGGATGAAAACCTGGTGTCCTAACCGTTAGACGAAGGGACCAATGGATAATAATTATACCCGCAACAACGGGCGGTAGATTTTTTTTCCGTTTAATACTAAAATACTAATGCTAAACTAAGGAAATTATAAGGAAATTTTCCCATAGCGTCAAGTATGCTAATATTAGGAATCGAATCTAGTTGCGATGAAACAGCGGCCGCCGTGCTCCAGAAGGGGCGCGGACGCGGTTTTGCCGTGCTCTCTAGCGTAATAAGTTCCCAGATTGAGATCCATAAGAAGTATGGTGGGGTCATCCCCGAGGTAGCGGCTCGCGAACACGTCCTCAATATCATCCCGGTCATCAAGGAGGCTCTGGAGGCCGCCAAGAAGACCCCCCAAGATCTTGGCCTTATTGCCGTTACCAAAGGCCCCGGCCTTGTCAGTTCGCTCATGGTGGGCCTCGAGAGCGCCAAGGCACTGGCCTTAGCTTGGAAAAAGCCCCTTATCGGCATAAATCACATCGAAGGGCACATATATTCCGCTTTCATCGATAGGGGAAACGATATTAGATTCCCCGCCCTCATCCTGACCGTATCGGGCGGCCACACCAACCTGGTCCTAATGAAAGATCATCATAAATACCAAGTAATCGGAGAAACCCGGGACGACGCGGCCGGCGAAGCGTTCGACAAGGGCGCTAAGATGCTGGAACTTGGCTATCCGGGCGGCCCGATCATCTCGACTCGAGCCGAGGCCTTCCGCCAGAGCGGCAAGGAAAACCGGATAATCCTGCCCCGACCCATGTTAAATGCCGATAACCTGGACTTTTCCTTCTCCGGCCTCAAGACCGCTCTATTATATCAGCTCCAGAAGAACCGAACCTGGAAAAAGCGCGTTGATGAATATGCTTTTGCCTATCAAGAGGCCATCGTCGACATCCTTGCTAAAAAGACTCACAAAGCCGCTCAGAAGTATAGGCCTAAGTCCATAATTCTTGGCGGCGGCGTATCAGCCAACCGCCGTTTGCGCGAAGTGATGACAGAAACGGTCAGCGATATCGCCCCCCTGTCCATCCCCGCCTTCCAATATACGACCGACAACGCGGCCATGATCGCCGCCGCCGGCTACTACGTTTTCCAGGCGAAGGATCGGCAGACAATGTCTTGGCAAAAAGCCAAAGTTGATGTAAACTTCAAGTTGTAATTCCGGCTCGATGGTGAAGTGGTCTAACACTGCAGTTTGCAAAACTGCCATTCGTGGGTTCAAATCCCACTCGAGCCTCAAGACTAAACCTTTGGCTTAGTTTTTTGTTGCCAAGGGCTGTGGAAAACTTGTTAACTTTTGGTGATTTCTCACCAGATAAGTCCACGATATAGTGGACTTATCTAATGACTAGTTCTTTGAAGTACAAATTATTTTAGCTAAAATAAAGTAAAAACTGTGACAATGGTCAATATTTGACATTACTCTTGTGCATTAATCATGATTTTGATATAATATCAATAGTAATCCACAGTCTAAGGAAAAACATTAGTTCTTTCGTACACGCAATGTGCACTAACCTCGTAAAAAATTAGCATAAAGACTTAATTTTACATGGGGTTGAGGCTCATATACGCCAGGGATATATATTTTATTATTCTAGATATCATATATAAAAGCGGCCTTATGGGCCTCTTTTATTTTCTTTTTCCCGCCTTTATGATACAACAAGAAGGTAATTAACCATTATGCCATTATCAATCGGAATCGTAGGCTTACCCAACGTGGGCAAATCCAGCCTCTTCAACCTATTAACCCAGAAAGGTGTCGATGCCGCCAACTACCCTTTCTGCACCATCGATCCTAATGTCGGTGTCGTCAAGGTGCCGGACCAGCGCCTGGACAAGCTAGCGGAGATATCTAAGCCAGCCAAGATCATAAACACGACCATCGAGTTTGTCGATATTGCCGGACTGGTAGCGGGTGCCTCTAAAGGCGAAGGCCTGGGCAACCAGTTCCTCGCTCATATCCGCGAATGCGACGCCATTTGCGAAGTGGTGCGCGACTTCAAGGACAAGGACATCATCCATGTAAACGGGAAGATCGATCCGGAGAGTGATAAAGAGACGATAAACTTAGAATTGGTATTAGCTGACCTAGCCACCGTTACCAAGCGGCTGGACAAAGCTATACGCGAAGCCAAGACCGGCAACAAGGAAGCCCTATTCGCTAAAACCACTCTAGAAAAACTCAAATCGCGACTTGATGAAGGAAAAGCGATAAGAAAAATGGAGCTAAGCGACGACGAACTGGAGTTTACCAAAACTCTCAACCTCCTTACTATCAAACCGCTCATATATCTACTCAATATTGACGATAATTGGGACAAGAAAATCCCCCTGAATACCGACGGCAGCGAAATCGTGACGATAAACGTGAAGATCGAGGAGGAGATCAGTGCCTTACCCGCAGAAGAGCAGGAAGAATACATAAAGGAACTAGGGATAACCGAGCGGGGACTTGATAAACTTATCCATAGCGCCTATCGCATCCTCGGACTTGATACCTTCTTCACCACCGGCAAAGATGAAACCAGGGCCTGGACGATAAAGAGCGGAACCAAAGCGCCGCAAGCAGCCGGCGTCATCCATACTGACTTCATTAAAGGCTTCGTGCGTGCGGAAGTCATCCGCTGGGAACAATTCGTGCAAGCGGGCAGCGATGCCAAGGCCAGGGAGCTAGGCCTGCTACGCACCGAAGGTAAGGACTATGTCGTGCAGGACGGCGACGTCTGTAATTTCTTGATTAACTGCTAATAATAAACAAAAATAAGATTATCATTGACTATTTAATCTTATTTTTATTGCTATTTTTAGATTTTCCTGCTACAATTTAAGCGCCTTTATACGAGGCTGAAATAGGGAGTATACCTGATGGTATATCTTGTCACCATACCTTTTCTGAAGAGTTGTTGAGGATATCAACAGCTCTTTTTTTGTTTATAAAATTCATAAGGCGGCTTTCCCTCTCTATATTGGGTCATTCTATATCCACCAACTACGAAACCAGAAATCAGATTTAATCTATCATCCGCTAAACTGCTACATATCACCACATAAGCCGAATTTCCTTTTTCAAAAAAGAATATCAAATTACCAGATTGGGTGTCTTTTAAAATCTTTCTTTTTTCTGGATGAAGTAAAATGTATTTTGGCCACTCGATCCTACACGCCCTAGCCTTCTGAAAAATTTTCTGCGCACCACCACAAACATGCCTAGCCGTGCCTTCTAAATTCTTACAAGTAATACAAAATCCGTCTGGAGTCTTTATATCCGTCCCGTATATCTCGCAAAATCTCTTATAATACCCATCTTCGGTACCAATGTCACAATATGTAAGCTCCGACATATTATTTATTGGCGAGAATTTATGCCAGGCTTGATGCAGAATATATTCAACTTTTTATCTCCGTTAAAAGAGGAGCAAAAATCTAAATTGTCTCTTCCAATAGATTGAGCAATGATATTAACCAGTTCTACTTTATTCTGGCTGGTTTTTTTATAATTTTTTTCATATCCGACCGCCCCTGTCAAAATATCGGCTATCTGAATAAATATATTATCGAGGGAAGAATATGCCTGAATGTGCTTGATTTGCACTGACGGATTCACCATTGTCAAAAATTCCCCTATCCTCCTAACCCTATCCTTACTCTTAGAAGGCTTAAAGTCCAAGAAAATATAATATTTTTTCCCAGAATCTAACCTATTCTTTAACAGTTCATAATAAAATTTATAAAAGGCTAATTCCTTATCCCCATCGTGATATCTGCTATAGTCCAATTCGCTTTTCTTCACCACGATACACTTATAACTAAACGTCTGGCTATCTAGGGAAAACAAATACGAAAAAAGGTCTTTATAAAACGGAATAGTCTTGGCGGATGTTTTAATCCACTTCAATTCTCCTTTTATGAAATGAACGCTCTGTATTTCTAAGACCCTCCGCTTAATCTCCGGAACACGTTTCCGATCAATAAATATCGCGCCTATGACCATATTGCACGCAGATGGATTATCTATACTGCTTTCGTCGGCATAAATATTAATTTCCTCTATTTTTTTACTAAGCAGCCTAAACATATATCTTAATTTTAAATATAATGCACCTAAGTCATTTTATCACCAACCCTATGATATAAATATAAAAAATTATTTCTCCAGCACCGCTATCTCCCGCCATACGCGCTGATTCTCCCGATAATATAGCGGGAAGCCGTGTCTGGTCAGTTTCAATTCTCCTTTGATTTCCTTTCCTCCGAAGAGATCAACCAGCTTGAACCGCCCAGTATCTAATTCTAAATAATGCTTACCACGGATAACTGGCCAAACCATCACTACCCGTCCACCCGGCTGTAGCACTTTATACATCTCCCTTAGGGCCTGGTTATATAAATATTCCAATTCTTCCTTGACTGCCTTGATATCCAGGGCGCCACGCTGGGGGCCAAGATATGGTTCCGTGACGATTGCCTTGACCGAATTTTCTTTGACGAAGGTGGCAATATCAGCTACTTTCTTCACCGCTAGCTTGGGAGAAGGGGTGTCGAGCTGGAACTTCTCCTTTATCCACTTGAAATTTTCCTTAGTATCACCGATTGCCTTGCTAGAAATGTCGGAGGCGATGAAATGGGTATACCCCAAGAGCGCCGCCTCGGTAATCACCGTGCCCGAACCGCAGAAGGGATCAAGAATGAGGTCGTCCTTCTTTTCTAATCCCGCCAGATTTAACATCATCTGAGCGAGTTTGGGCGGTAACATGCCGGAAAGATCATCCCGCGCTGGCCGGCCATAATCGCGCATAGACAAATCTTTATATGGCTGGACGGCTAGAGTACGGGCGACATGAATATCGCTGCCTTCCCGGAAAAAGACCAGTTCTGCCCCTTTTCCTGGCCGATCGAGCTTATTCTGTCCCACTACCACGCTGGAGAGCTGTTTCTCCTGACTCACTACCAGACGACTAGAAACGCCGGCCTTCTGCAATTCGCGCTTAATAGCTATTCCTAGGCGCTTTACTTCCAAATTAACATTGCCATAGGTGGAAAGACCAAAACAAAATTTGCCTTTTTCTTCATTATCAGCCAAAGAAACAAAATAATCGACTATCCAACCCAAGATATCGCCCTTGTCTTTGGGGCCGAAGGACTTTTCCACCCGACCAAATTTAGCGCTACCGCCAAGACGGGAAAGCAGGTTATACCCAGACAATTCTTCTTTTATCTTACAACAAAATAGCGAATCATCTAGGATTTCTCCTGACTGAAAAGCGGTATTGTGGATGATCTCCGCTAAAGATAGCTCCTTGTTGTTTCCGAGAACAAAAAAGTATTTCATAGCTCCATGATATATGATATATGGCCGTCTTGCAATTTTTATGGAGAGATGATAGTATGGGGGGACAATAAAATCAATATCTTTCCCATGGTTAGCCGCCACTAGGCTATCCGATCCGGCTGAAATAGACCGGATTAAAGGTATTTCTTCAAGAACCCGAGGTTTTCGATAGGAATACTTTGGGATTTTATTTAAAAAGGGGATAATAGCGCGTTAATTTTCTTTATCGCCTGTTAAGCCCGATAATAGTAAACTATGTCTAAGACAAAAACCACGAGCCGTTCCCGCTATGAGATCCTGTTCATAGTGCCTAACAAGTTCACGGAAACGGAAGCCAAGAAGATCATCGACGACACCGAGAAACTCATCGCCGACAATGGCGGAGAGGTCACGTATCGCGAGTACTGGGGCAAGAAGAAAATGGCCTATGAGATCAAGCACCAGTGGTACGGGTACTACCAGCTCTTCATTTTCGATTGCGACGGCGACAAGCTGCAGAAGATGGATCTCAACTTAAAGCTCTCCACCGACATCCTGCGCCACCAGATCGTCAAGGCGGTCTTCAAAACCGAGGAAGAGATGACTAAGCAGAAAGAACGCCAAGATAAACTAAATGCCGCCATTGCCCCCAAGAAACCTATGGGCAAGACTGACGAAGAGAAACCGGCTAAAGAAGCCGTCGAGCAGAAAGAGATTATCGAAGAAGAGAAGCCAGCCGAGAAAGACAGCAAGAAAGCCGATCTGAAAGACCTGGACGACAAGCTGGATGGCATACTGGAGAGCAGTGAAATAAAAATCTAACTAATAAACTAACTCTCAAAGCTATGAATCTCAACAAAGCCATGATCATCGGCAATCTGACCAGGGATCCTGAGCTCCGCGCTACTCCCTCCGGCCAGAATGTCGCCTCATTCTCCGTCGCTACTAACTTCATCTGGACCGACCAGTCCGGACAACAGCAGAAGAAGACAGAATTTCACAACATCATCGCCTGGCGCAAGCTAGCCGATATCTGCGGCCAATACCTCAAGAAGGGCTCTAAGGTCTATATCGAAGGCCGGCTGCAGACTACCGATTGGGTGGGACAGGACAATGTCAAGCGATATCGTACCGAGATAGTAGCGGAAAACATGATAATGCTCGATAGCCGCGGTAATAGTTCATCTGGCGAAGGCAACTTCCCAGCCGAACCTAACCAGGAAGAAGAGATCCAGGTGGAGAATATCCCCTTTTAATCATCAACAACTAATATGAACAACAAGAAACACAAAGACTGCTATTTTTGCGCTAACGGCCTCGAGGTAGACTATAAGGATACCAGGACCTTGAAGAAATTCGTCAACTTCTACATGAAGATGCTCCCGGGCGACCGCACCGGCGTCTGCGCTTGGCACCAGAGGAAGCTTTCCTTGGCCATCAAGCGCGCCCGCATCATGGCCCTCCTGTCTCATACACATAAATAATAACCGAACAAGCGTATGTTGAACTTCAACGAGATCAAAGCTGGCAAGGTGATCAAGATAAATAACGACCCCTACGTCATTACCAAGACCGAGCACCATAAGATGGGTCGCGGTGGCGCCGTCCTCAAGGCTCGCTGCCGCAACCTGATTTCCGGCAACGTCCTGGAACGCACCTTCCAAGGCGCGGAAAAAGCCGAAGAAGCGGAAACCGAAACGAAGAAAGCTAATTTCCTCTATAAGGACGCCCAAGAAGCATATTTCATGGATAGCGCCTCCTTCGAGCAATTCAGCCTTAGCCTGGAAGAAATCGGTGAAAAGATCCAATACCTCAAAGAAAATACCGAGGTCAGCGTCCTATACTTCGAAAACAAGCCGGTCGCCATTGAACTCCCTATCAAGATGGAATTCAAGGTAGTGAGCGCTCCGCCTAGCGTCAAAGGCAATTCTGCCGGCAACGTCAACAAGCAAGTAGAGCTCGAGACCGGCGCTACCATCAGCGTCCCGCTCTTCATCAATGAAGGAGATGTGATAAGGATAAACACCGATACTGGAGAATATACCGAAAGAGCCTAAATATAAAAGACGGATACCAGAAAACAGCCGAGTGGCTGTTTTTTGATGCCAGAAAATCACATTCCACATTCCTTTTCTACCTCCTTTCTTTACCCCTCTTTCCATACGGGTTATAATAAATGAATGGATAGTATCGCATCTTACGCCAAGAAAAATAGAAATAAGAATAAAGGTTTCACCCTCATCGAACTGCTGGTGGTCATCGCCATCATCGGTCTTTTATCGACCATCTCTATCATCGCCTTGAATCAAGCTAGGTCCAAGGCTAGGGATGCCAGACGGGTGGCGGATATGCACCAATTACAGACGGCAATTGAGATGTATTACGATATTTATGGAGAATATCCGCCAATTTCTGATACCGATGGAGTCGGTTTAGATTATTCAATGGATGGCATATTCATGCCAAACCTTATCTCTGCCGGACTGATAGGAGACGACTATAAAGATCCGTGGAACAATAAATATACCTTCTACTATTATTGGATGAGCCCGACATATAGCGCGTTTAGCGCTTATTGCCCGAATCCCGATACCAAAGCTCTCCTGTGGATATCATTAGAAAATAATACTCCGCTTACTGGATTTGCTACTAGCTGTGTTTCCCAGAGCGCCACTGCCGGCTATCGCCGTTGTATCTGCTTCTATTAACCCTCCCGTCCTAATGAAAACTACTAGATATTTCAACCAAGCCGCCTTCACTCTCATCGAACTGCTGGTGGTCATCGCCATCATCGGTCTTTTATCGACCATCTCTATCATCGCCTTGAATCAAGCTAGGTCCAAGGCTAGGGATGCCAGACGGGTGGCGGATATGCATCAATTACAGACGGCAATCGAGATGTATTACGACCAATACGGCGACTACCCTCTCGTGACTGACAAGGATCATACTAATTATGACTACAGTGCTGATGGAGTATTTATGCCAAATCTCATCTCTGCTGAATTGCTAGGGGACGACTATAAGGATCCGTGGAATAATAAATATAGTTTTTATTATTATTGGATGGACTCGGGATATTCCTCCTTTTCTACTTACTGCCCCAATACCAGCGCTAGATTTGTCCTCTTCATAGCCCTAGAAAACAACACCCCTTCGACTGGATTCGCCACCAACTGTTCCCTTCAAAGCGCCACTACCGGCTACAGGCGTTGCATTTGTTTCTATTAATATTCTATGAGCCCCACTAGACACTCCAACCAATCCGCCTTCACCCTCATCGAACTGCTGGTGGTCATCGCCATCATCGGTCTTTTGTCGACCATCTCCATTGTTGCTTTGAATAGAGCGCGATCAAAGGCGAGGGATTCAAGGCGGGTGGCGGATATACATCAATTAGTCAACGCCATAGACATGTACTACGACATATACGGAGAATACCCACCTCTAGCAGACAACGATGCTGGCTCCAGCAATTATGACCGAACATCAGATGGCGTATTCATGCCCAACCTAGTATCCGCTGGATTAATTGGATCAGCAATGGAGGACCCATGGAATGATCGCAACTATTTTTATTACCACTACTTCGGCGCAGGTTCGCCATATCTTATTTCATATTGCCCGGCCGGCCCAGCCCAACGAGTAATCCACTTCGCTCTTGAAAACAATTCTGACCTAACCGGCTTCGCTATCCCCTGCGGTCCGCAAAGCGCCACGACAGGATATATCAAGTGCATTTGCCTCTATTAACCTCCCATGAACACCACTAAGCCTTCCAACAAAACCGCCTTCACCCTCATTGAACTGTTAGTGGTCATCGCTATCATCGGTCTTTTGTCGACCATCTCCATCATTGCCTTGAACCAAGCTAGATCAAAGGCTAGGGACGCCAGACGGACAGCCGATATGCACCAGTTGCAGACGGCGATCGAGATGTACTATGACCAATATGGAGTATACCCGGCTAGTTCGGCTTTAGAAGATAGCATAGATGGCGTTTTTCTTCATGACTTAGTGACTGCTGGCTTCATTTCTTCTGACCTGAAAGATCCATGGAATAATAAATATGCTTTCTACTATTACTACACCACCGATAGTTACGGATCATTTTATATATATTGCGACAGTTCCGCTAAAGCTGTATTACGCTTCAGTTTAGAAAATAATGATGCTTTAAGTGGTTTTGCTAAAACTTGTACTTCCATCCAAGACTCCGCTCGTGGTTATGGCCGCTGCATCTGTTTCTATTAACTTATTTGCCATTTTGCCAACCAAAAGGCCTCCTTATCAGAGGCCTTTTATATTTCCATCTTCCTATCTTCCTATTTTCTTCTCTATATTACCTTACCATTATCGCCGGTTCGGCTGCACCATTACTGGTAGGCTGGTCTATAGCTGGGGCCGGTTCGACTACGTCAATGGCCGGAGTTTCCGCGCCTCCCATCGGAAGGATGCGATTACCATCGCCTTCGACGCCATCCCACCACTGCTGGACTAGTGGTACTACGACATAGTCATTGTAGTATCCAGCTGGCTTGTTCTTGATCGGGAAGAGCAGGGCTTCGGCATATAGCTCGCGACTCGTGCCTGTTCCGGCTTCGTAGGTCCAAGTGCGGACCAAACCGCGGAAGGGGGTATCAAGCTTCAACTCGATGGTCTCATACTCATATTCCGGTACGTATCTCTGACCCGGATAGCCGCCGTTGTTGACCGCTTCTATGATCTTGTTCCAATCGGTCTGGGCGGCATAGCTGGACTTCTGATAGTCCTGGTTATATATCTGATAGGCACCACTGACCTTGTTCTGCCTGATGTTCACATCAACCATCAACCCAACCTTCTGTCCGCTCTGCTCATATACGGCTTGGCCGTCTAACATCAACGGGAAGACCACGTTCATGGTATCAGGGATATAGCTGGTCGCTTCGGCATCCGTCTTGTACATCACGCGATAGGCATACTGGCCTAGTTCCGGTTCGCCAAATGGAGTGGTATCGATGCCATATTGGGCGACGAACTGCTTAGCTAAGTTAATGATAGTATCCTCGCTGGGCACGTCGGATTCGGTAAGGGGGGAATACGAGGCGTTAACGTCATTGTTCCACTTCTGCCAATTCTGATAGATAGAGGCAGACTCATCAGCCAAGCTAATAGAGACGGAATAGCCGAAGTCGCGGTTCTCACTGACTTCCAAGCTATTGACTTCGATATTGGACAACTTGTTTATATCGAAGAAACCGAAGTCGAAATCTTTGAGTTTCTGGGCCACTACCGGCTTGAAGGTGCCGGATTTCTGCCTTTCATATACTTCTACTTCTCCCTGGAGATCGGTAATAGCTTCACCTTCGTAGGTATAGGTGTAGTATATGTATGGGTATATCATCGACATGCGGGAATCGATCTTGGCCGAAGAATCGGTCGCGATCATAGGGCTGGCTGCCGTGCCTCCGCCGCCGCCCATGCCCAGCGCTACGCCGCTTTCCTGGCGGATTCCATCGCCGCCCGAAGCATTGTTAAATGACTGGGCGGTAATGGAGCCAAAGCTGTTAGCGGGCGCTTCTTCGATATTGACGCCACGGCCGAACAGGGCCACCGTCCGCGCTACCGGGCTCTCATCGGGCAGATAGCCATTACTGCCATCCTTGCCGATGAAATTAGTCGAGACGGTAACGAGGAGAATGAAAGCTAGTACGGTAGCGGTGCTCGCCCATACTATAGCTGGCTGCCTTACTTTCATCCAGAAAGATGGCACCGTTTTCGGCGTTTCATATTCCTTGGCCAGTAGCTTTTCCTTCAAGCGATTGACAAACCGCTTGTCAAACTTGGCATCCGGCTTCTCCTTGATCATCGCGGTAATGATATCCCTGATCTTGTTTTCATATTTCCTGAGTTCGGGATCGATCAGGAATAGGTCTTCGATTATTTCTTTTATCCTTTCTTGAGACATATGTGTATATTATTATTTTCCTAACTTATCTGGCCTCCTCCTAAAATAATCAGGACGAGCGCGGCTGGACCGATATTTTCCTTGAGCGTCTTGACGGAGCGGGAAAAGGCCATCTTCACTGATCCTTCGCTCTTGCCCAAGATGTCGGCTATCTCCTCGTAACTTAGCTCATCCCAAACCCGCATTATCAGTATCTGCCGCTGTAAGGGAGTGAGAAATGACATTTGCGACCGGATCTTTTCCATCTTAGCTCGCTGGTCGATGTCGAGCCCAACGTCCTGCTCGATCGTGAGATCAAACACGCTCTCTATATCTATCATATCCCGGCGGGAGCGATAGAAGTCGATGACCCGATTGCGGGCGATGGTAAATATCCAGGCATCCGCTTGGCCATCCTGCCAATTCTGGAAAGCTTTAAGGAATATTTCTGAGGTCAGGTCTTCCGCCGTCTGCCTATGACTGACGCGGTAGTATACGAATTCATATATCCTCCGGGACAATCGGTCATAGTATGCGACAAATCCCTGATTATCGCTTGATTGGACTTTTTCCATATTGTCGGTTATTATATAGCGCTATCTTTCATCGACGCCTATATAAACGTAATTAAAGGAGAGCGGTAACGTCTCCGGCTTCCAGTATAGCGCAAAAATGGTATAATGAAAACCATATGATAACTATCATTTCCTTAGTTTTTGGCCTAGCTTTCTTCATTTTGGCCTATAGGCGCCTAGACTGGGCATTTTTTGCCACTTTAGCTACCTTGCCGGCCTATCTCCTCCGTTTCGAGATTGGGCCCCTGCCTTCAACTATCCTCGAGGTAATGATCATTGCCACTTTCGCGGCCTGGTTCATCCATAATTTTCCCGGAATAAAGGCGGCGATACGGGGAAAAAGCCAGCGACAAGCATATCCGTTCGCTCTCGAGACCATACTCGTGCTCATCATCTCCTTCCTCGCCCTTATTCCTAGCAATTTCAGCTTGTCCGCACTCGGCATCTGGCGGGCATATTTCTTCGAACCCCTCCTGTTATTCATTGTGGCAGCTAATCTCTTCTCCAAGAAGGAAAACCGCCAGAACTTCATCTATGCCCTAGCCGCCTCCGCTCTCGCTACCGCTATCCTGGCTATCTATCAGAAATTCACTGGCGACCTTATTGCCAATCCCTTCTGGTCTGACCTGGCCACCCGGCGCGTGACCGCTTGGTTCCCATACCCTAACGCTCTCGGCCTCTTCCTCGCCCCCATCACCGCCATTATCTCCGTGTTCGCGATCAAGGAGATCGAAGGGAAATCATACCGGAAAGCCGGGATATATTCCTGTATCTCCCTCCTTTCCTTGGCTGCTATCTATTTTGCTAAATCCGACGGTGCCATTATCGGCCTTCTCGGCGGCGCCTTTGTCACTGCTTTGGCCTATCGGCCCTGGAGCCGCAAAGCGGCCATCGTCCTTACTATCGTCGTCTTGGAAGTAGTCTGGCTCAGTCCGTATAAACAGGCGGTAATCGACAAGGTGACACTTTTCGACCTTTCCGGCCAGATAAGACAACAGCAATGGACGGAAACCTGGCAGATGATGAAAAATGATAATGTATGGCTTTGGGGAACAGGGCTAGATAATTATCAGAAGAAGATATCCCCATATCATCAGGATGGAATTTTCGTAGAGAACCATGATCCCGATTGGTATAACAAAGTGGTCTGGGACGACGCATACAAGGCTAAAGTCTGGCAACCGGTGGAAATATATAAATATCCCCATAACATCTTTCTCAACTTCTGGACCGAGCTAGGCCTACTCGGGCTGCTGCTCTTTATCTGGCTCTTTGCTAAACTCATATACCAAGCTATCGCAATTTGGAAGAACAAGACTAATCCGGAAAACCGCTACTACGGCCTGGCAATTCTTGCCGCCGCTACCGCTATCATCATCCATGGATTAGTCGACGTGCCATATTTCAAGAACGACCTGGCGGCCAGCTTCTGGACATTACTCGCGCTTTCCGGCATAGTACGGATGGATAATCTGAAAGTATGGAAAAAGGAATAGTCTTGCAGAAATACATCGCCCAAAGCGGCTTCTGTTCCCGGCGTGAAGCCGAGGAGTTGATTCGGACTGGAAAAGTGACGGTCCAGGGCAAACGGGCAGAACTAGGCATGTATGCCCAAGGAGGTGAGGAGATACGGGTGAGAGGACAAGCTATCCAAGTCAAAACAACCCACACGTATATCGCCCTCAATAAACCAAAAGGCTATACCTGCAGCAATCGCGTCTTCCCCGGCGAACGCAACATCTTCGAACTAATAGGGGAAAAAGGGAAGTTATTTTCGATAGGGAGACTTGATAAGGATAGCCGGGGGCTGATTATCGTCACGAGCGATGGCGACCTCGATAATTATCTCTCTCATCCCCGCTACGGGCATGAGAAGGAATATGAAGTACAGACGGATAGGATAAGGGCGGAAGAGGAGGAAGATATCGTGCGTTCCCTCAAGAAAGGCGTCAATATCGGGGAAGAAGACGGCATCGCCAAGGCTAAACGGGTGCAATATTTACAAAACGGACGATTTATAATAACCTTGACTACAGGCAAGAAAAGACAGATACGCCGAATGCTAGGCGCCCTAGAACATGACGTCTTAGATCTAAAACGTATCTCCTTCGCCGAATTGAAGTTAGGTAGCCTAGAAGAAGGAAAGTGGCGACATCTGGACGAGAAGGAAATATGGTTCCTCAAAGGTAATTCTGACCCCAAGACTTTGCTCATCAAGCCAGAAGGGAAGAAAGAGGGAAAGAGGAAAGAAGGAGGTAGGGAAAGAAAGAATAGTTAGACAAGATAAGAAGAGAATAAAAGAAGCATCTGGAGAGGTGCGAGAGTGGTTGAATCGGGCGCTCTCGAAAAGCGCTATACCCGC
>CAZSAA010000003.1:0-41941 GCA_964604915.1 uncultured Gammaproteobacteria bacterium | reverse complement strand
GTCAAGATGAAGCTCGAAGCGCCGCAAATCGCTGACTATTGGTCGGACGAGAGCCGGGAACACTTCAAGCAAGTCATGGAATACCTAGACGAGCTCAATATCCCCTATAATTTCGATTCGTATCTCGTCCGTAACCTGAATTATTATAATGATACTGTATTCGAGATCTGGCCGGTGAGTGAAAACGGGCAGATTCAAGGAAAGCTTGCCTTAGCTGGCGGCGGACGCTATGATTACCTGGGCGAACAGTTGGCCGGGCAATCGGTTTCTGGCGTTGGTATCGCGATTGGCTTGGAGAGGACCGTGGCCAAAGTGAAGGACAAGAATATATTTTTGGGCGATCCGGATGAGGAATTGATATTCATCGCGCAGTTGGGCAACCAAGCGAAGATAAAGGCATTATTGCTGTTCGAGGAACTCCGTAATGCGGGCATGAGCGTACGCCAGTCTTTCGCCGTCGATAGTCTCAAGCTACAGATGGAGGAAGCCCAGGAATTACACGCTAGATACAGCTTGATCTTAGGGAAGAAAGAGGTGATGGATGAGACCATCCAGCTTCGTGATATGGAATCAGGCGTCCAGGAAGTGGTCGCCTTCAAGAAGATCAAGGACAAATTATTGAAGAAAGTTAATTTATTAAATAATAGAAAGGAAGGTGGATTATATGGCTGACTTTAAAAGGAAGCCGGGAGAAAGTTTCGAAAGTTTCTTGCGTAAATTCAAGCGAGGCCTGAAGAACAACAAACGTTTGGAAAAGGCTAGAGCTATCCAGCACTACAGCGCCAAGAAGACTAAGCGCCAACAGAAAATCTACGCGCTCAAGAGCTTGCAGCTTAGTGCCAAGAATGAATACTTGAGAAAGACCGGAAAATTACCCGAAAGCAATCCGCAGAGATAAGATAAAGCCCCGAAAGGGGCTTTATTTCTTATCCTTATTTTTTCCCGTTCCCGGGAAGAATTTTTTGATATTCTCGAAAGCGGATTTCTTGGCAAATTGCCGTATCCTTTCCCGGGCGTGTTTGGTCTTGACGAACTTGAGCCAATCTTTGTTGGGATGGATACGGCCTTTCTGGGTGATTATCTCCACGATGTCGCCATTCCTTAGTTCCTGGTCTAACTTGCCGATCTTGTCGTTTATCATGGCGCCGATAGCTTGGTTGCCGATGTTGGTGTGGACGGCATAGGCGAAGTCCACTGGTGTCGACCCTTCCGGGAGCTCAAAGACGTCACCTTTGGGCGAGAACACGAAGATGCGGTCACGGAAGATATCCAGCTTTACATTCTTCACTAATTCGCTGGTGCTGGTTACCTCTTTCTGGATATCGATTATCTCTTTGACCCAGGCGGGTTGCTGCTTGTCGCCACCGGGTGTCTTTTCCTTGTAATACCAGTGGGCGGCGATACCGTAGTTCGCTTCTTCATGCATTTCCTGCGTCCTGATCTGAAATTCAGTCGCCTTGCCTTCCGGACCGAAGATAGTGGTATGGAGGGAGCGGTAGCCGTTGGGTTTGGGCACGGCGATATAATCCTTGAAACGGTTAGTCTTGGGCTTCCAGAGGGTATGAATGATGCCAAGCACCTTATAGCAATCGTTGATAGTCGGTACGATCACCCTGAGGGCGAACACGTCATATATCTCGTCGAACTTGCGCTCCTTCTTTTGCATTTTCTGGTAAATGCTGTATAGGTGCTTGAAACGGACTTCTATCTCATATTCGATACCAGCCTCTTCCAATTTGGGAGCCAAGATATTCCTTATCTTCTGGAAGAATTGGTTACGCTCCGTCTTCTTCTCGACTTCATAGCGGTTCTCCAGTTCGTTAAATTTGTTGGGATAGAGGAACTTGAAGCAGAGGTCTTCCATCTGCCATTTCAGTTTCCAGATGCCGATCAGTCCGGCGATGGGGGCGTATATTTCCAAGGTTTCTTGGGCGATGCGCTGCTGTTTGGGCCCGGGCAGGGAATCGAGGGTGCGGAGGTTATGTAGCCTATCGCAGAATTTAATAAATATTACCCGGATATCGGTGGACATGGCTAGGAACATTTTCTTGAGGTTTTCCCGATACCGTTCGATGCCTCGGTATTTTATCTTCCCTAGTTTGGTGACGCCAGCTACTAAGGTGGCCACTTCTTCGCCGAAGTTATGTCCGACATCCTCGAGTGTCACTTCCGTGTCCTCCGGCACGTCATGCAGGATGCCGGCAATGACCGTGGGCAGGTCAGCCTTCATTTCCGCTAGCAGATAGGCGGTGTGGAGCGGATGCTGTATGTATGGCTCGCCGTTTTTCCTCGCTTGGTCGCGATGTGCGTTTTCGGCGAATTCATAGGCAAGCCTTATCATCTCGACTTCCGCCTTGGGATGGTTCTGCAAGAATTTTTTGACGACGCTCTCGATGTTCATTTATTTTCTAAATTTATTCTTTATGGTATAATCTAACCATAGCGATACAAACAATTATAGCATAGTTTTGCTCAAAATAAATGGTAAAACGCAGCACAAAAATTTTGGCCGGAATATTCGCCCCATTTCTGTTGGCCTTGTTTTTATTTACCTTTCCAGCCTTGGGGGCGGATTTAGGCACGGAAGTGATTGATGAGTCTATCGGTCTTTCCGCCACCGACCCCCGTATTATCATCGGTCGGATAATCCAGATCGCCCTAGGCTTCTTGTCGACTATCGCCTTGGTGGTCATCCTCTATGCCGGTTTCCTGTGGATGACCAGCGAGGGCGAAGACGCTAAGATCGATAAGGCTAAGCAACTACTCAAAAACGGCGTCATTGGCTTAGCAATCATCCTCTCGGCTTGGGGTATTGCTACTTTTATCATCAGCAAGCTTAGCGGCAACGAAACTAATAATGGTAGCATGACGCTATCAAATGGGTATCGGCCGGCTTCTTTTGGGACTTCGGCTCTTGGTTCCTGCAGCATAGAGAGTGTCTATCCGGCTCCTGGCCAGAATGACGTGCCGCGCAATACCGTAGTCATGGTTAATTTCAAGGAAGATATTGACCTAGCTTCGGTCTGTCAAGATGAATCTGGCGCGGCCTGTGCCTGCTCCGCCACTTGTCGCCGTCTCAACACCAACAATTTTAATCTTAGCCGTACCGATGGTGAATCAAATATCTCAGCTAGCGTGAGTGCCAGTCCTGATCGGCGGATATTTGTGATTACGCCCGATACCTATTTAGGTGAGAGTACGGGCAAGACCGACTATTCCGTTACTTTGGGTAACGGTATCAATAATTCTAACGGTGAATCTATCTTTGCCAGTTGTAGCAGTGATTCGATGTCGTGGTCCTTTACCGTGAGCGACAAGTTGGACCTGACGCCACCCCAGGTACTATCGGGCGGTGTCTTCCCGGCACCTGACAGTGGGCGGGATTCTTTAACTGTCCAAGTATCAGCTGTGGCTGCTTCCGGTTATTTCGAAGTCAGTGGTTGCCCTTCGGTATATTCTCCGGCTAAATTAGTATCGGTCAATCGGATTAGTGGTGACAATGACGCGCAAGTCCAAGTCGACGGATCATATAACCAGACGATTACTGATTTTGTCGCTACCGTCGCTGTCGACGGCAAGACTGTCCAGTTATCTTCGGCTGGGGAAAATCTAGGATCGGCGGCTTTCGATAGTCAGAAATCTGTTTCTTTCGCCGGCATCTTCAGTCTTTCGGTCTCCGCCTATGAAGCAGGTAATTCCTGGGACGTGAAGGTTCGGCCTATGGAGGCAGCTGATACTATTAGTGTCGATAACCTTATCTATACTTTCGCTGATTCCAATGCCGGCATGAATATCCTTCGCCCGGATAGCTGCTCGATAAGCGGGCTAGTCGCTAATATATATGCCAAGCTAAGCGGTAATCCGGCAGTATATCCTTCGGTAAGCGGCAATCGGGTGGTAGTCACCGCTAAGGTAGCCGGTGTGACTGGTAATAATATCGCACTTTCGAGTTCTGATGAGAAAGTGAAGGTGATAGCTATGTCTGGCGGCCAAGACGCTTCTTCGGCCAGCCAAGTCAGCGGGATAAAGGACAAGCCGATGAACTCAGTAATCCAGATCAATTTTTCCGAAGCCATGAACCCCCTTACCCTATCGGGTGATTCTCTCGAGATGGCGCCGTATATGAAAGTGGTAAACGCGGATGGCGGCGCGGCTGGCGCGGGGGTATACTGTTCCCAGGCGAGCGACTGTCTTTCCTATGATTGCCGCAATAGCGCTTGTGTCGGCACGTTTGTACCAGGTAAGTTTGTTCTGAGCAGCTCTTTCAAGACCGTCGAGTTTATTTCCGACCAAGAATGCGGGCTCAATAGCTGTGGCGAGAAGATATATTGCTTGCCCAAAGGCGCTAATTTGGCCGTTCAGCTTCAGGCCGCTTCCTTGCTGGCTTGCTCATCCGATGCTGATTGCCAAGCTTTCGGCTCATATAACCAGTGCCTGACGAATGGAAGCCGCCAGTCTTGCCAGGACGGAGCGGGCCATAGTTATCCACTCTCCAGCGCTACCGCTTTGAGCGGGCTGATGGATGCTGCTCTCAATTCTTTAGATGGCAATCGAAACGGATACGCCAGCGGCCCCCTCACCTATTATTATGAAAACAATCAGAATGGCGTCTATGGCGATAGCTACCGGTGGTCGTTCTTCCTGACGGATAGCGCGCAGATAGATGCCCCGCAAATCACCTTCATCGAACCAGAGAGCGGTACCCAGGGCATCATGACTGAAAGCAGTATCAACCTTAACTTCAGTGCCTTGATGATGAATTCCACGCTCAAGACCGGTGCGGTAGAAACGACGATAAATGGCGTTACGGCGGCGCAGAAGAGGATAAATATATATTCTAGCGGCGACAGCACAGTCGGATATTGGATAAGCAGCCAAAACGTTGATTCTTTCCCGCTTGATAACGAGCCGGATATTACTAGCATTTCCATCGGTCATTCACGGTTCCTTGATTCGGTCACCTATCGCGTTCAAGCCGGTTCCGGCGTCAAGGATATCTATCAGAATTGTTTCAAGCCCAGTTCCGGCCTAAGCTGCACAGCGGATGACGAGAATCCGTCCTGCTGCTTCGGTTCGGCTACCAATCAACTTGATGAAGATGGCAATTGTCAATAATCGGGCAGATTTAATATGAACAAAATGAAGAAGATACTTATAACCTTAGCACTAGGTGTCGGGATATTCTCCCTATTTTTCGGGGCGAGCCAAGCCTTGGCTGCCGATTTAGGCCTAGAAGTGATAGACGAATCGATCGGACTTAGCAATACTGATCCGCGGGAAACAGTCGGGAGGATAATAAATATCGCGATGTTAGCTCTCGGGACTATCGCCTTGCTTATCGTTCTCTGGGGCGGCTTCATCTGGCTCACCAGCAACGGCGAGAGTGATAAGATCGATAGGGCAAAGCAGGTCCTCAAGAACGGCGTGGTCGGCCTTGTCATAATATTGTCCGCTTGGGGTATCGCTACGTTCGTCCTTAATCAACTGCTAGGCACTAGTAACGGCGGCAATGGCGGCGGAAGCGGTTCTTGCCAGTCCGGCCAGTTCCTTTCCTGCGGTTGCGGCGGACGTATTTCCTGTATTGGCGGCAGCTGGGGGCCATGCCTCGGGTCTGACTGCAGCAGTGGCAATGTCGAGACTTCTTGCGACAGCAGTCTTAGCTCTGGCTGCCAGGCTAATGCTTCGATCTGCGCCGATGGCTATACTTGCAATACTGATACTTGTGCCTGCGAAGCGCAGGGCGATCTGGGCGATGCTTGTTCTAGCGATGCGGATACATGCAGCGCAGATGACGATTTGTGTTCGGAATACCTGTCTTGCGATACGGAAAGCTGCCAGTGCGTCGGCGCGCCAGTGATAAAGGGAATGAGTCCGATAGGCGGTTTCTGTAGTAATGATAATGATAAGGCTTGCGAAGACGCTTCGGATTGCGGCGGTGCGGCCTGTGACGCCATTACTCCTAACGGCGCATCCGGCAATATCATCAGTATCTTCGGCAAGAACTTCGGTGATAATGCTGACGGTCAGGGAAAGGTGACTTTCTTGGGCAATAGCCAGGATGGAGGCGATGACGCTATCGCCGTTTTCCCGCAGAGCCTCAATCCGGAATGCGGCAATAATTGGAGTGATACCCAGATCGTAGTAGTAGTGCCGCCTTCAGCCAGAGCTGGAGCAATTAGTGTCACGCGCGGTGGTGATAATACTGATACTACCGATGATGAGCGTGGTCCTCGTTTAGCCGATTTCGTGGTTAATTCCATTGATCGGCCTGGATTATGCAAGCTCAATCCTGAATCCGGTGATCTTAGTGATGATGTTTCATATTATGGCCTTAGTCTTAGTGGCGCCGACGCCTATTTCGGGGATTATGAGGATAATGCCAAAGGATTATACTCTAGCTTCATTGATCCGTTAGGATTTGTCGGTACAGCTAAAGTGCCAAATATCAAGGGCGGCGAGGTCTCTAGTTTCGTGTCTACCACGGAGGGCGGGGTCAATCAATATAGCAACTATCTGTATTTTTCTAAAAATTACGATTCTGCTTCCGATTTCTATATATCTTCTTTCGAGCCGCGCAGCGGCAAGGCCGGTCAATATGTTACGATCTATGGTAGTGGTTTCGGCTCGGTGCGCGGTAGCAGCCATGTCTATTTCGGCGAGACGGAAGCGGATTACCGCTTCCCGGAGCAATGTCTGGACTCGGTCTGGGAGAACAATCAGATAATAGTGAAAGTACCGGAAGGCATAGCGGATGGCAACTATTCCTTGCGCATAAGCAAGGGGGGTGAAGAGGTTAATGCTGATAAGCTGGCAGTCAATCGTTTTCGAGTCGATCCGTCCCTTGATCTCTTGCCTAGCCTATGTAAGGTAAAGCCGACTACCGGGCAAATCGGCAATCCTATAAGTCTATGGGGTGAGAATTTCGGTAATAAAGGGCAGGCCGCTGCTATCGTTTTTTCTAAGAATGTCGCTACCTCTTCCGTCGTAAAGGAGGACGGTGATGCGGATAAGCTGGAGATCAAGGTGCCGCAAGGCGCGGTCACCGGCCCCTTGCTAGTTAGGCGGGATAATCTCGATAGTAATAGCTTGAACTTTGCGGTCGGGGAGTGCGAATCGGACGGGGATTGCTCTAACCAGGTCTGCTGCGGGGAAAATACCTATAAAGCCGGACGTTGCGCTGACAGCCTGGCCGATTGCGCTATCGCCGCGCCGGCTTCCGTGTTCGAATGGAAATTCGATACCGGGCTATCCGGCGACGAAGATGATTGCGATATTATGGTTGGAGATGAGTGTATAAAGTGTTCTGATTTCGACCAAGATAGGGCGGCTTGTTCCGTTTATGCTGAAGCTTGCTGCTTCGACGCGAAGCAGAATCTCGATCCTAGCGATGACGCGTGTCGGTCCGGTAATGGCACCGCCCTTACCAGTGATGCTTCAAATCCTGATTATGGCTATTGTGCGTATTATGACTGCCAATCCGATGAGTCCGGACTATGCGCTGCTTCTAATCCTCTCAAAGTCGGCTATTTCTCGACCTTAGATGATTGCAATGATGGCTGTAAGTTGGATTCGAACAAGAATTATTGTTCACTGTTTGACGGGGATGTTACTAGTTGTCAGGCGGCTTCCGGCTGCTGCTTTGATCAGGCTACTAGCCTTTGTTCCAAGGGCACGCGCCTGAATGAGAGTGCTTTTTGCGCCTATTATGATTGCTTGCCCAATACTAACCAATGTAACTCTATCCCAGCCGCTACTGGAAGGTTCAAGGGGATGATAAGTTGCCAGAGCGCTTGCGCTAACAACGGATCTTCTATTGTCGGCATGAGTTGCCAGGATGATCAGAAACCTTCTTCTTGCGCCCTTGGCCTATGCGCGTCGCCTTTCGCTTGCCTGGCCGATTCGGGCAGCCAAGGTAGTACCGGCGAATGTGGGGCCTGCTGTTGCGATGTCAGCAATGAAGATTCGTGCAACCTGCCTGGCACTAAGAACCTGAGTTGCTTAGCTAATCAAGCGCCCTGTTCCGGTGAGAACCGTGGCCTCTGTTGCGGCTGTTCACTTGATAGTGATTGCGGCGACGCTGCTTCGGTCGGTTGCGATAGCGGAGCCTGCTGCCGTGCCCGGCCGCAAGTGGAAGAAGACTCGGTATCTCCAGCCAATAATCAGGATAACGTCTGTCGCAATACGGTGATAAACGTGCCCTTTAATCAGAGCTTGGCTTTCAGCAGCCTAGACGGGAATGTCCTGTTACTGGAGGAGCGTAGCGCCGGCGATGAGGCATGTCCTAGCGGCACCGCACTTGGTGGCATCAATACCGCTCGAGGTAGCGATAGTTATATTGCCAGGGTATTCTATAGGGTACTTGCCTTCGTTAAGGATATCTTCGGCCAGGCAGTATCCGCCGATACCAGCGCTAACTTCTATTGCCTAGTCCCAGCTAGCCTCGCATCCGAGGGTGATGGATCCAAGAGTGCCGTTTCGATCCAACCTATAGGAGTTTTGGCGGCCGATACGGCATATTATGCGATTATCAAAGGCGATGCGGCTTTAGACAGCAATTCTGGCGTGCTATCGTCCTGGGGGATAGGGATGAACGGACGTGGTTATCTTCCGCTTAACGGAAGCGCTTATATTTCGGGCGGAAGCATGACCTTCAACGGCCAATCTTTCCCCAATTCCTATATCATGCGCTTTTCCACCCTGCCTAATCAGAGCGATAATAACGGGATATGTAATATCGCCAGCGTGAGTGTCGATCCCTATTCATATCTCTTCCAGACCACCGAGAATCATATCGATGAGGACGATTCGAACTGGCAGGCGGATAATTTCGATAATCAGAACGACGGCGATAAGCTCTTTATCGCTCATGCCTATAGCTCATCCGGCGAAGAATTGCATCAGGTAACTGGCTATGCCTGGGATTGGAGTTGGAACAGCCCGGACGGCGAGAGTTTGGTCAAGATCAACGTTTTAGCCGGCGCTCCAGGTAACTATCGACTAGTGAGAGCGAACCAAGGTATCAGCGATGGTAATACTTATGTCAGCGCTACGGTGTCGATGGCTCGTTTCAAAGGCGAATCTTGCGAGAGCGACTCCTGTTCCTGTAGCGGGCCTAGTTGCCCGGAAAATTGCTGCAACTATTATCTGGGCGGCGATAGCTATCGCTATAGCGCTCCGGTGTATATATTTATCTGCGATAATCCGTGGCCGACGGTAAATAATGATGGCACTTGGACGCCCTGGAAGGATAATTGCGATAATTCCACGGGCGGTGCTTGTTCCGGCTACGGCTATGCCTTCTATTACTGCCGCGATAATGGCCAAGGCGGCAGTCAGGATGACTTGCCGGCCATCATCAACCCCGCCGTCATTACCGGTACAGGAAACCAGTTAGCTTGCACTAATAATGGGAATCCTTGCTCGGAATTATATGCTGCTTGTGGTAATGACGAAGATAGAGACGGCAACGCTGACGGTATCTGCGTCTGGAACGTACTCAAGGAATCATACTTCTTCCGGGAGAGCCTGCCGAGTCCGGTAGAGTTGCTCTCGGCTAGCGACCGGGAAACTGGTGGCGCAATCGAACTCGCTTGGCGCAGTCCGGCCGACATCTTGTATCAGACAGACGCTTCCAAGCTAGGAACGTATAAGATATACTATCAGAAGCAGGGAGATGCCGCCTTTAGTAATAAGGATGTATCGCCGCTCTCTGCCTGTACGCCCGCTAATCCTAAGCCCGGTGATTATTACCAATGCCAGGTTAGCCTTACGGGACTAGAGAATGATGCAAGGTACTATTTCCGCATTTCTGCTGTTTCAGCGGCTAAAGCGGAAAGTCAGTTATCGGCGCAGCTTTCGGTCGTACCGACCGACCAGCAGAAGCCAGCCGTACCGATAGATTTCTCAGTATCGATTGATGCTTCGAAGCTCACCTTCTCTTGGACGGCTAATACTGATGACACTGTCTCATACCGCGTCTACCACGGCGTGGCGGCAGGAACCTATGTCGAATATTTTGAAGCCACGGGCAAGGCGACGAACAAGATGGAACTTGATTTGGCTAAGCTTTCCTCGGGTGATCATTATTTTGCCATTTCCGCCCGTGACGATTCAGGGAATGAGAGCGTGAGAGCCGCTTGGCCGAGTAAGATAGTCAAATGATAAAAAGATATATAACGATATGAAGCTAAACTCAAAGGCATATTTGCTGATAGCTTTGGCGGTGGTAGCCGTATCCTTGTTCGCTATGAAAGCGGCGGTATTTTCGGCCAGCTCTTCCGATGCGATCGCGGTAAAGATCATTCCCAACCCTAACCACTACAGCATCGCCAAGTGGTATCAGCTCAAAGGCATAGGCGGGTCGCCTCAGTCTATGACGGTGGATGGTTATCCGGCTATCCGCAATGGCCGCACCATCTATGTAAATGCCGCTTCGGTCGATCCGTCTTCCAAGATTATCAGTACGAACGTCTATCTTATCTCCTATAACCAGGACCAAGCGGAAGAAACGACAGATATCTTAGGGCGGATAGTTTCGCATTGGAAATTTAATGAGAATCTCGGTACTAGTGGCACTTGTTCTATCTCATCCATATCTTGTAGCGGCGAAGGCGCCTGCCAGGACGGGTATAGCTGCGTTAACCAACGTTGCCAGCTGACAACGCCTAAGAATTGTTTGGGGGATGGCGATTGTCCCGATGGGTTATATTGCGATAGCTTGAAATCCAAAGTCATACGTGACGTCAAGCGTTTAGGTATGATCGAGGATCTAAAATATTCCTTGGCCGCGTATAACACTAGTCAAGGAAACTATCCTACTTTGGCTGCTGGCACCTATATTCCTAACCTCACCCTCTCTACTTGGCCTAGCTGGAACACCTCGTTATTGAAATCATTGTCCTTGGCCTCGTCCTACGTCGATCCGATTAACCGTCTAGCGACTTGCCCCGGGCATGACCCCTTGAGTTGTTGGAACGCCTCTACTTCTCGTTTTTATTTTCCCCTTACTACTTCTAACCTGGAAATTCCTCAAGACAGCTATCTGTTCGTCTATTCGGCCAATCGCAACGGAACATCATATGAGCTGTGTTCGTTCATGGAATCCGGGGCTCTAGGGTATGATACGGCTTCAAGCGAGCTCGGCGACCATTCTTGTCAGGTTACGGGCGTTGGAGATTATATAGATTCCGTCGTTTCCACCATCACGCCGGGCGACGATCCAGATGATCTTGATCCTAGCGTCCCTTTTTCTAATCATGCGCCGCAACTAGTGGAAGTTTCTTTGCAGGGAGAAGAGAATCAGGCTTTTAATGGCTATATTGAGCTCAGTGATGAAGATGGAGATACTCTGTCCTGGCAGCTCGAAACTTCGGGTACAACCTGGACAGGCTGGAGCGGAGCGCCGATCTTGAAGGACATGAGCGGCAATGCTAATAAGAAGCTGGTCTATGCGGCCAAGGCTGGAAATGTTGGCGATTATCCGTTAGTATTAGTCGTTTCTGATAATCGCGGTGGGATTATCCGGGCCAACCTCACGGTCAAAGTAAAGAAAGAAGTAGTGAATTTTGCCCCCTCGATCGAGGCTGGCGACTTGGACTACTATTATTCTTGTGCCAGCACTCCGCTAAATTATTCCTTCTATGTCTTGGATGATAACCAACCGATCACGCTTACTATTACCAAAGTCAATGCTTCGCCGGACATCTTGGCTGGAGTTAATACTATAAACACGATTGAGGGGTCGAGGTCTAATTATAGCCTCTCGCTTACTCCATCTGCTTCCTTGAGCGATCAGGATCGGAGCTTTAGCTATAAGATCAGGGCTTGTGATTCCTTGGGGTCATGTTCGGAAAAGCAATTCGCTATCCGTCTCCATCCTGGTGCTAACAGCCTTAACGTCCAATGTCCGGCCGAAGCTAGGCTTTCTTCTAGTTATTATTGCCGTATCGGCGATCAGACTTCCTCTTGTTTTAATAATATGAGCCTGGCTGGTAATCCGGCTGGCATCTCCCTTATTCAGAGCAATGGTGAGTATGCTATCAGCGGCCAGGCGTCTGTGTTAGGGACATATAACATGATCCTTTCCGCTACCGACGCCAAGGGCTCAGCCAACTCCGCCTCTATCCCACTCAAAGTCAATACGTATTGTGGTGATGGTCTTTTGCAAGCGCCCAATTCGGAGGGTAAGGGCGGCTTGGCTAATAACGGGTATGAGCAGTGCGATATCACGGCTGGCGTCTCTACCACCGTTAGTGGCAGTAGCATTTCTAAACAATATGGCTGCGTACCCGATGGGTATAAGATAGCGACGTCGCCATACCCTATCACCACTAATGGTTATTGTGTCTTTGGCGCCAAGACCGGCGGTTATGGCGGTTACTGCGGCGATGGCTATTGCCAAGCTAGGGTATATTCCCCTGGCACCAATGTCCAGGTAAACATGGAAACCACTAACAATTGCCAGGCGGATTGCGGTACGCCTGCCCAGCCGGAAGATCCGACTGCTGTTTGCGGTAATGGTAAAATCGATAGCGGAGAAATTTGCGATGGCACTCTGTTCGCCTCTAATTCTACTTGCGCTTCGGTTAATTCCGGTACGCCGTATGGCGACCTGAAGTGCGTTTCTTGTACGCTCGATACTAGCAGCTGCTCCTCGGTTGACCCTAGCACTCCTGTTTGCGGCGATGGCAAGGTTTCTGGTAACGAAAGCTGTGACTACGCCTCGTTTACCGGCGCTTCTTGCTCAAGCATTTTCTCGGGCACTAGCGGTTCGGTAAGCTGTAATGCGGATTGTAGCTATAATTCCTCGAATTGCCTCTGTAGCAATGGCAAGTCCTTATGTTCTGGTGTTTGCTGTTCCTCTAGCCAGATCTGTAACAATGGCAGTTGTCAAACTGACCCTAGTACGCAGACTCCTGCCGCCAGTTGCGGCGACGGCATAATCAACCAGACTTCCGAACAATGCGACGGCAGTGCTTTAAATAGTAAGACTTGCTCCTCTATCAATGCTGCCACTCCGTATGGCACGCTCAAGTGTTCCAATTCTTGCCGGTATGACACCTCTGGTTGTTCCGGCACCGACCCCAACGCCCCGGTTTGCGGTAATGGCAAGCTTGAGTCCTGGGAAGGATGTGAAGGTACGAATTTCGGGAATAACACTTGTGCTTCGGTCAATTCTTCGAAGCCATATGGTACTCTAAAGTGTATTAATTGTCAGATTGACGTTTCTGGCTGTTCCGCCACTGACCCCAACGCCCCGGTTTGCGGCAATGGTATAATTCAGACGGGGGAACAGTGCGATGGCACTAATTTTGGCGGCAAAACTTGCGCTTCGGTCAATGCCGCTACCCCTAATGGTAGCCTTAAGTGCACCGCTTGCCAGCTTGATGCTTCGGGCTGCAGCGCTCCGGCTCCGGCCGTCCCGGTTTGCGGCAATGGCCAGCTCGAATCGGGCGAAGAGTGCGATGGCAGTGCTATAGGTAGCAAGACTTGCTCTAGCCTAGGGTTTGCTGGCGGCACTTTAGCTTGCACGGCCGCCTGTAAGTATAACACTATCGGTTGTAGTTTCTTCTGTCCGGCCGGTACCAAGGACGGTTATGTCTACAGCTCTTTGAATAATGGTGGCAGCCAGTCAGTGACTAGGTCAGCCTGCTATCGCGCCAATGGTGGTACTTGGACGGCAACAGCGACCTGCAATAATTCCGCAATTTCCATTTCCAATGCTAATCTGGTCTGCAATAGTGGATATTTGAAGGTCGGGGGAGCCTGGTATCAGGAAAACTACGGCTGCTATGATGCTTGTGTTTATGCTACTTGCGCTGCGGGCAACGTGAGTGGCTATGCCTATGACCAAATGAACCATAACGATACTAAGCAAGCGATCAAAGCGATAACCAACGGCTCTTGCGGCGCTAAGGCATTATGCAACGATGGCACGGTTACTATCAGCGAGGAGAACTGCATCTGTACCGAGGGCGTATATGACGCCAATTCCAAAGCCTGCGTGGGCTGCTTAGCTGATGGTGATTGTGATGAAGGATATAAGTGTAATAATAAGGTGTGTGAGAAGAAGTGCTGGAGCTTGTTAGAGACAGTGAGTGCGTTTACTTACAAAGAAGGAGATGTCTTGGCTAGCTACGGGTGTTCTATCAAGACTGCTAAGGATAATCCGGATTGTATCGATAATCCAACTTGTCCGTCCGGTTGCAATGACTATGGGCCTAAGGATGTCGGGGATACCGGCGGTAAAGATAGTTGCAAGAATAGCCACTGGCATAATCGTGATATCTATCGTTGCGGTGACAATAGTTATGTCAATCGTTGTTATGGGGATGCTTGCCGGATGACTCTGGGATATACCACCGCTAGCGGCATAGTCAATGCGTCAGGTAAATGCGTGTATAACTATTATTGCGGGGATGGTATCTGTACCTCCAGCACGGGAGAAGAATGTAGCAGTTGTTCCCAAGATTGCGGGTCTTGTGTAGTCTCTGGTTACTGCGGCGACGGTATCTGTAATTATGGCGAGGATAATGGCTATTGCTATCAGGACTGCGGAAACTCCTATCAAAATTCATATTATTGCGGGGACGGTTATTGCGACTTGTCTGGCGGTAACGAGAATAGCTCATACTGCGAGCAGGATTGCGGTTATTTACCGATGTGTGGCGATGGCAATTGCGAATCTTTGGATGATGAAGATAGCTATACTTGTCCTGATGATTGCGGTTATCCAGATTATTATTGATTGAATCGCCATAATCCTTGTTAGCAAGAATATAAGATGATATAATCAAAGTGTCTATAAGGTAATTTAGGCAATATTTATGAATAAAACGCTAAAATACAGCCTTTTGGGATTATTGGTTATATGTCTAGGTATTTCTAGTTATCTGATATTCGCTTTTCCGGAGCAGCAATCTCCGGTTGATCAGCCTGATCCGAACTTGCCAATCGGCGAAATCCAACAGCCAGTGACCCTGGGAGAGGCGGAGTATCTCAGTGAAGAAGAAAAACGTTCCTTGAATATTAATTCTACGCTGCGTATACAAGTATTGGAACGGGATGAAACCGGAAAAATATCGGCGTATAAGATAATAAATAGCGATGAAGATATACAGAGCGAATATTACCCGGTCGAGTCATATAGCCAGATTAGCGAATGATAATCATATGGACAAAGGAGACAAAAAACGCGTCATAATCATCTTATCGGCCATTGGCGTTATCCTTATTGCCGCCATCGTAATGATTTATCTAGGTCGGCTCAGTATCCGGTCAGGTCAGCGTCCGCCAATAACACAGCCAGACCTTGGCGTTTTCAGGGTGGAGATGATGGATGAGCAAGAAAAAGCCGCTCAGAATATCAGTCAAGGACAAACGGTACAAGTTTTAGAGCGGAATGCTTCCGGCGAGGTCATGACTTATAAGTTGATAAATTCCGATAGCGATATCATCAAGAGCTTATCGGAAATAAAATGAAGTAATTAAGAATAAAATAAAAACCGTATGTTTAATAACGTCAATGGACAAGAAAAAGGAGGGAATAAGGTAGACGATATTTTCGCCGAAACTGAAGCGGATAATTCGTCGCCCGCTTCTAGAGCCGTCAAGGCGGAACCGGTTAACGTTGGATCAGGCGGACTTTCCTCGATTACCGCACCAGACGAGCCACAGGATGGCGCTAAAAAAAAGGGATTGAACCTGAAAGCGGTCGGCTTTATCATTTTGGTAGTGGTCGTAGTCGGTTTGACCGCCTATCTGGCCTATACCAAGTTCTTTGCTGGCGATAAGGCGGAGAATCCTATAGTCGAGGGTGATAATAACGGTAACAACGCCACTAATAACCAGCCTGACAATGTGGCGCCAGTGATAGAAGAGCCGACTGTCGGTGAAGCCACCTCTACTCCTATCACTATCGAGCCAATCGCTACCTCTACCGCTACCAGCACCGAGCCGATCGCCACCTCTACACCCGTACAGGCCGATCCTGGCTTGGATTCTGATTCCGACGCTCTTTCCGATATCGAGGAGCAGATGCTCGGTACTAATATAACCGCCGCTGACACCGATGGCGACGGATTGTCTGATTATGAAGAAGTGAAGGTGTATAATTCTAACCCTCTCCTTGTCGATACCGATGGCGATACTTATTCGGACCTCGAAGAGGTGCGCAATGGCTATAATCCGAACGGTGAAGGCAAGTTAGGGGCGTAGGCATGCTCTTATGGACGGAAACAAGAACGGCGAAAAAAAGAATAACCTGCAGTCGGTTAAGAAAGAATCGCTCAATCTCCACGTCATGGGGAAGAGCGATTCTAGCGATAATAGCCATGATTTGTTTTGGGTGATAGGCGGGGGGATAATAGTTGCCTGTCTCATTTTCATATTATTTTCCCTGATATGAGTTTCTTGAAGAAGAAAAAAGCGGAGGAAAATCCGGCCGATCAGCCAATAGAACTAGATTTTTTGATACATAACATGCCGGTTTCGGAGGATAAGGCACCAGCTAAGGCAGCTTCACGTCCACGATCGGCTCAGACGGGCGGTTCGTATAAGAAGGTGGGGTTGGTAATCATCCTAGTCGGCGCCGCTTTGATCATGGTCCTGGCCTATTTCGGTTATCAGATGATATTTAACTCCGATTCGGCCTCGGAACAGGTAAAGCCCGAAGACAGCGGTAGCCAGGCCGTACAAGAACAGACGACTGACAATGAGCAGGTGACGGTGCCTGACGACGAAGACGCCATATCCGCGACCTCTACACCCGATGGGAGTATCAATAACCAGACTGCGTCTAGTTCTGATAACATTGCTTCAAGTAGTGACGGCATAACCGTAGAGATAGCTACCTCTACCATTAATATTATTGATGATATTGCCTCTTCAAGTGTTTCGATTTCCGTAGGGGAGGATAGCGATGGCGATGGCTTGAGCGATATCAGCGAATCGGCGCTAGGAACCAGTCAATATCTGGCGGATTCGGATAGTGACTCATATGCTGATCTGGCGGAAATAAGCAATGGCTATAATCCGGCTGGCCCCGGCAAGATCGGGGAGAGTGGGGTTCTCGGATATTACCTGAATGATACTTATAGCTATCGGGTAATGTATCCTAAAGCTTGGGGACAGAAGAATATTGGCGGAGATTATTTTTCCATCTTTAGCGTTCCGGATGGGTCCTTGATCCAGATTTCCGTGCAAGATAATACCAGAAAACAAGATATCATTTCTTGGTATCGGCAAGAATTTTCTTTCTTTGATACTTTCGATCAGAATCGTCTCATCCGTACCGACGGTAATAACCAGGGGATATACAGCGCTGACGGTATGACCGTTTATCTGACTGACGAGGCGAATAAGAATATCTATATATTATCTTTCGTCCCGGTAAGTGAGGGTCAGGTCGATTATTTCCAGCTCTTCCAGCTGATGATCCAGAGTTTGCAGGTTGATTATTCCTCAAACGCTGATATAGCCGCATAACTGGTCACTTTTCTTTACTTTTGAAACAAAACCTCCTATCACTAGGGGGTTTTATTCTTTCTTCGGATAGAGGTAAACGGAGAAAATCAGGATTCTTTCTTGATGATATTGTCGATCAAGCCATATTTTTTGGCGCTCTCGACGTCCATGAAGTTATCTCGGTCGCTATCTTTTTCGATTTCGGCAATAGTCTTGCCGGTATGAAAGGCGAGAATCTTATTTAACTTGCTTTTAATTTTCAAGATGTGTTCGGCATGGATCTTGATGTCAGAAGCTTGGCCTTCCGTGCCACCCATCACTTGGTGAATCATTACCTCGCTGTTAGGTAGGGCGAAGCGCTTGCCTTTGGCGCCGGCCGCCAGTAATACCGAAGCCATGGAAGCAGCCATGCCGACACAGATAGTGCTGATGTCACATTTTATATACTGCATCGTGTCATAGATGGCTAATCCAGCGGAAACGGATCCGCCCGGAGAATTGATATAGAATTTTATCTCCCGGTCACGGTCTTCGGCCGCTAGGAAGAGTAATTGCGCAATTACGATATTGGCGACGTGGTCGTCAATCGGCTCGCCTAGGAAGATGACACGGTCCTTGAGCAGCCGCGAATAGATGTCGTAGGCGCGTTCGCTCTGGCCGTCTTTCTCGATAATGGTTGGTATAAGCATAAATTTTTTATATTGTTTAGGTAATAAATTATAGTATATTTACCGGTTTTTGGCAAAATGCCGCTAACTTCAGCATTTTCTTGATTTTTTAACGGCTTTATTCTAAGATGTAGGAAGTTATAGAACTAGCATAAACCTCAGCAGTGCGGCGGATAGCCCGGCTTTTGGTTTTTTGTAAAAATTTATGTTAAAGAAAGAGGGGTTCTTCCCCAAATCTGCAAAAGCGAAGTTCCGTACGACCTGGATGCTGGTGGTCGTTTTTGCCTTGCTAGCCTTCATTATTGCTGGCGGCAATTACTATAATCGGGCGGCCGATTGGCTGACCGAGAAGACTGGCCACGTCGTATCATTGCCTAATGTGCCGGAATGGCCCTTTACGCTCGGACTGGACCTTCAAGGAGGCACCCAGCTGGTCTATGAGGCTGACCTTACCGGTATTGCCGAGAGCGACCGCATGAGCGATTTAGAAAGCGTGCGTGACCGCATCGAGCGCCGCGTTAACGTTTCCGGCGTCAGTGAGCCGGTTGTCCAGATCAACCGTACTATTTCCGGCAATTATCGGGTGATAGCGGAACTAGCCGGCATCAAGGACGTCAAACAGGCGATCGAGACTATCGGCGCTACGCCTTTGTTGGAATTTAGGGAGATAGACGCAGAACTTACCACTGCCTCTTCAACTGAACCGGTCTGGAAGAATACCGAAGTTACTGGCAAATACCTGACTACGGCTTCGTTGCAGTTCAACCCTAACGACGGTTCGCCAGAAGTATCTTTAGAATTTGATGCGGAAGGAGCGGATAAGTTCAAGGAGCTTACTGGCCGCAGTATCGGCCAGCCGATCGCCATCTTCTTGGATGGCTATCCGATCGAGATCGCTACCGTTTCCAGCGAGATCCCGAGCGGGCAAGCGATTATCAGCGGCAATTTCAACGTCCAGGATGCCAAGTTGCTTGTGCAGCGGCTTAAAGACGGCGCCTTGCCAGTGCCGATTAATTTAGTGAGCCAGCAAATCGTGGGCGCTTCGCTAGGGCAGCAGTCGATTGAGAACAGTTATATGGCCGGACTTTACGGCTTCCTATTTGTCGCTCTGTTCATGCTCTTGCTCTACCGTTTCCCAGGACTTGTGTCTATTGCCTCGCTCTTTATCTATGTCTTGGTAGTCCTGTCGATCTTCAAGGTAATGCCTTTCTGGCTCTCCATTCTCTTCATCTTGCTGCTCCTATTCCTATTCGCCTCCGTCTTCAACCAGCTCAAGATATTCGATGGCATCCTTTCCGTCCTGATGTTTTTGGTTATCGCCCTATTCCTCATCTACTACGCCAAGGAACCGGTTACTCTGACCCTGGCGGGTATTACCGGGTTCATCCTGTCCATCGGTATGGCAGTTGACGCCAATATTCTGATATTCGAGAGGATGAAAGAGGAATTACGCCTCAAGAAGCCGCTTAGCGTGGCTATCGATGAAGGCTTCAAACGCGCTTGGCCCTCTATCCGCGATGGCAACATCACCACTATCCTTACTTGCTTCGTGTTAATGACTTTCGGCACCGGGTTAGTGAAGGGTTTCGGGGCCACCTTGTTTATTGGCGTCTCGGTGTCGATGTTTAGCAGCATAGTAGTCACCCGCACCCTGATGAAACTCTTCGGCCATAAATGGTTGGAGAAATACCCATGGCTAATGGGGGTTAAGAAATCAAGATCTTAAAGCATATGAAAAACTTAAACCTAATCAAGTATAAGGCTCTCTGGCTCTGGGTATCCTCCCTGATAATGGTCGTGTGTGTCGTCTTCCTCTCGATGTGGGGTCTCAAGTTCGGCCTAGACTTTACTGGGGGCAGCTTAATGGAATTGAATTTCGCTGACAGCCAACCTAACGTTGCCCAGATCCAAGACGCGGTGAAGGATAGCGGGTTGGGCAGCCTTGTCATCCAGCCTTCAGAAGGGAATTCTGTCATCATCCGTTTCAGTAATACCGATGAGCCGACCCATCAGGCCGCGCTATCGAGTTTGAGAAGCTTGGAAGCCTCCCACGGCCAATTAGAAGAATTGAAATTCGATTCCATTGGCCCGTCCATCGGCCAAGAATTACGCAGCAAAGCCTTTTGGATCTTCATTTTGGTCCTCATTATCATCATCGTATATATCTCTTTTGCCTTCCAAAAAGTGTCCAAACCGGTCGCTTCCTGGAAGTATGGGCTAATTTCGGTTATCGCCTTGTTCCACGATATCTTGATTACCATCGGTGTGTTCTCGGTGCTGGGCCATTTCTACGGAGTGGAAGTCAATTCCACCTTCGTCGTCGCCTTGCTCACTGTCCTCGGCTACAGTATCAATGATACCATTGTGGTATTCGATCGCGTCCGCGAGAATTTGCCGAAGAGCGATTCTGATTTCCCGACTACCGTCAATACCAGCTTGAACCAGACGTTATGGCGTTCTCTTAATACCACCTTTTCCACCTTATTGGCCCTTATCGCCGTCTTTATCTTCGGTGGCGATTCGATCAAAGATTTCGTCCTGGCGCTTATCATCGGCATATTCTCCGGCGCCTATAGCTCGATCTTCGTCGCTAGCCCGTTGCTAGTCTATTTCGAGAAGTGGCAACGCCGCTAATCAGAGATGATATAGGAAAGAAGGGCTTCTACTGGAAGCCCTTTTTTGCTATGATGGAGTCACTATGGCGCTTCCTAAAATGTTTTCTAAGTTGAGTATAGGCCTGGTTATCCTGACGGTCTTTTTTATTCCTATTTACTTCGGAGTGCTGCCGCCGGCCTATAACGTCTTCGAGTTGGTTAAATTTTCCCTGTTCAAGCTATTGGGGGCGTCTTTTATTATCGTATTTTCCCTGTGGCTGGTGTCTGACGCTAAAGCGAGAGCAGAGGTACAAACTTGGTTCCGCCACCATTATGCTTGGCTAGTTCCTCCTTTGTTGTTCGGCCTTTACCTTACTGTTTCTGCCTGGTTGTCAGGGGATTTCTCCCTTATATTTTTCGGTTCGCCGGAACGGCAAGATGGCGTTGTTTCTTTCTGGGCGCTGTTTATCTGGTTCTGTTTCTTGTTGCCATATCTATCATTGAGACGCGAAGCCGATTTTCTCTTGCGTCGGGCTGCGCCAGCCATCTCTTTATCAGCTTCCCTGGTATCTCTCTACGGAATCAGCCAGTTTTTCGGTTTTGATTTTCTCTATTGGCAAGAATCCGCTTTGCTTTCGCGCGCCTTCTCTTCTTTAGGGCAACCTAATTTTTTAGCGGCCTTTCTCCTCTTGTCCTTGCCGCTTTCGGCCTATCTGGCCTATTCCCAGCGTGGTTGGTGGCGTATCTTGACGTCGGCGTCAGTCATCTTCCAGCTATTCGCTCTTTTTTTCACCTCCTCTCGAGCGGCTATCATTGGCCTTATCGCCGGACTGCTTATCTTAGCTTGGCGGAAGCGGGGCAAAGCTATGAGATTATTTGGACGCAAGGGGATGGCCATCGCTATCATCGGCTTAGCTCTTATCGTCGCCGTTTTCATCATGGTTAATCCTGGCCGTCTTAGCCTCGGAAGCTTACAGAATGGCTCGGCGGCCGCTCGGGTGAATTTCCTGGAGGCCGGAACCTTCGCCCTGATGGACAGGCCGCTGCTAGGTTATGGGATGCCAGGTATAGGGGAAGTGATGATGGCCTCCTATGATGTGGATTGGGCTTTAGCTGAAGAGATAAATACCGTGCCGGATCGGACGCACAATATAGTCCTAGATCTTTCCTTGTCATTCGGAATGATAGGGTGGATATTTTTCATTTTTTGGTTCTGGCGCTGGCGGAAATTATCTGGCCATTTTCAAGGAGGCGCCCAGGAAGACGCTGTATTTCTCGCCGTATCCGCTTATGTCATTTCTTTACTTTTTGGGTTCATTACGGTAGTTAATTTCATCTATCTTTGGTTTTTTGCGGCTTGCCTGGTAGCATCCCGTACGCCGGTTCCAGCCATATCATTATCAAGAGCTAAGCAGTGGTCCGCCTGGGGTTGGTTGCTAGCAGCCGGAGCGGCGGCTTGTGGTTTGATTTTCGAATTATCCGTGTGGCGAGCTGATGTGCTTATGAACAGGGTGTATGTCGCGGCGTCTAAACAGGACTATGTTAAAGCTGATGAAGAATATGGGCGTTTGCTTGCTACGCCAACATATCCTTCGTTCTCCGATGCTTATCGCTTCGCCTATGTCCAACTATCTTGGGAGCGTTTAGACCTGGGTCAGACGGTATATACGAAGCGGTTTGAGGATGCCTCTCTGCTGTTACCGGAAACGAATTTCAATTCCTCTCTTCTTAAGGCAATGGCTTTAGGGAGGATGGGGAAGTGGGAAGAAGCGTCTAGGCTCTTTATCCACGCTCAATCTTTTTCTACCCACTTGCCACTCGGATATTACCGTTATGGCCGGTATCTTTTGGAGCAAGGCAATTATGATGGCGCGGTCATACAGTTGTATATGGCAGCACTCAATGCGCCGGATCCGCATCGGGTGGAGTTTTCTAGTGATCACGGCGATGAGGCGGCCTCCTTTTTATCCGACGTCTATCTCTATATTGGTCAGGCCTATGTGGCGCAATCCAGACTGGAAACGGCGCGCGATTATTTTAGTAAGTCTTTAGCTCTCGATGTCAATGACCCTCGGGCAATCAAGGGTATGGCCGACACCTATTTTCTCCAAGGAAACTTTGACCGCGCCGCTGAATATATAGCATGGGGGCGTACCCGTTTCCCAGATGATTCGGCGTGGATAACCGCTAGCCAGTCTATCGAAGACAACCGCTAGCTTTCATATATGGATATCTATCTAGCTTTCGTCTTTTTAATGTTCGGCCTTATTGTCGGCAGTGCGATAAATAGTTTGGTCTGGCGTTTGGGTGAAGACATTTCTTTGTCCGGCCGCTCTATTTGTCCCGCTTGCCGCCACACTATCGCTTGGTATGACAATATTCCAATCTTTAGTTTCCTGCTTTTGCGCGGACGCTGCCGCTCCTGCCGAGCACGCATCCCTTGGCATTACTTGGCCGTGGAAGGAGTGGCCGGGCTCATCTTCTTGGCGGTGTTCCTATACCAGTACCACATCTATGGCCCCTTTCTTTTCCCGACTGGTGAATTTTGGCTTCATTCCGCTATTTCCAGTCTGATAGCCGCCACTCTTCTGTTTAGTTTCGTCTTTGACGCCAAATATTACCTGATATCTAATGCGGTAATCGTGCCAGCCGCCTTGTTGGTGGCGGCACTCCACCTTATCGCTGGAGTTTCTTGGTTGTCCTTGGCGCAGACATTTATCATCTCCCTGTTGTTCTTCGGTGCCCAATTTTTGCTCACTAAGCGGAAGGGGATAGGGGAAGGAGATATTTGGCTGGGCGCCGCCTTAGCGCTGATGTACCCGAATATCGGGCAATGGCTCGTGTTGGTAGCTTTGTCATATTTTTTAGGGGCAGCCGTGGGATTATCGTTAATGGCACTAGGGAAGAAGGGGAGGAAAGATAGGCTGCCGTTAGGGGTATTTTTGGCCATAGGCGGGCTGATTTCCCTCTTTTTCGGGGAACAGATAGTGTCTTGGTACTTGAGCCTGCTCGTATTGTGAATATTGGAAAAATCCATTATAATTATTAATATCACTTAATATCATATGAAAGATGAGATTATTGCCGGCCTTGATATCGGTTCGTCGGCTATTCGTTTGGTAATAGGGCAAAAAATAGATACGCCGACCGGCCAGGACCTCCAGGTTATCGGCGCCGTATCTTCCCCTACTTCCGGCGTTAGCAAGGGAATAATAAACAGCATCGAAGAAACTACCTCTTCTATTTCCGCTTGCCTAGAAAAAGCCGAGCGTCTAGTGGGGGTCCCTCTGTCGAATGTCTGGGTCGGAATCAATGATCCTCATATAAAGTGCGACCGCAGTAAAGGCGTAGTAGCCGTCGGTAAGAGCGATGGCGAGATCAATGATACCGATATCAATCGGGCAATCGAAGCCGCGCGTGCCCTAGCCGTGCCGGTAAACTATGAGATCCTCCATGTCTTGCCTGTCCGTTTCGCTGTCGATAATCAGTCCGATATCAAGGACCCCATCGGCATGAGCGGCATCAGGCTGGAAGTGGAGACCCTCATCGTGCAAGGATTAAGTACTCAGATCAAGAACCTTACCAAAGCGATATATCGGACCGGATTAGAAATAGAGGATTTGGTGCTATCGCCGCTTGCCGCGGCGGAAGCGGTGTTATCATCCAAGCAGAAAGAGCTTGGCGTAGTCCTTATCAACATTGGCGCTTCGACCACTTCTCTGGCAGTATACGAAGAGAGGAATCTTCTCCATACCGCTATCTTGCCAATCGGATCCGAACATATCACTTCCGATATCGCTATCGGCCTCCGTTGCCCGATCAACCTGGCCGACCGCATCAAGAAAGAATACGGCAATTGCTTACCGGAACTGTTCTCTAAGGAAGATGAAGTAGATGTGTCCCAATTAGTGAAAGAAGAGGAGATAAACGACGATATCGAGATTATTTCCCGCCAATATGTAGCTGAGATAATTGAGGCGAGAGTAGAGGAGATATTAGATAAGATAAATAATGAATTAAAGAAGATTGATCGTTCGGGCATGTTGCCAGCGGGAGCGATATTCGTCGGTGCTGGCGCGCAACTTGAGGGTCTCATCGATTTAGCTAAGAAGCAATTACGCTTGCCCGCCGCCATGGGAGTTTGCAAGAACGTGAACATTGTGATAGATAAGGTAAAGAACCCAGAGTTCCTTACCGCTCTCGGCCTAGTCATGTGGGGCCATAACTATTATTCAGAAAATACGGGCGGTGGCGGTTTTAAGGGCTTCGATTCGGTCCTGAAGAAAGCCAAGAATATTTGGCAAAAAATCATTCCAAGACAAAATTAATCATTCATATATGGCAGAAGTGAAACCAGATATCGAAACTTTCGCAAAGATAAAAGTCGTAGGCGTCGGCGGTGGGGGAGGCAGCGCCATTAACCGTATGATCGAGAGCGGCATCAGAGGCGTCGAATTCGTGGCGATAAATACTGATATCCAAGCCCTGCATTACAACAAAGCTAAGGAAAAGATCCATATCGGCAAGTCAGTCACCAAGGGTCTCGGTGCTGGCATGAATCCTGACTTGGGGCGATCGGCGGCGGAAGAATCGGAAAATGAGATCAAGGAAGCGCTCAAGGATTGCGACATGGTATTTGTGACTTGCGGCCTTGGTGGTGGTACCGGTAGTGGTGCTTCGCCAATAGTGGCTAAAGTCGCCCATGACCTGGGCGCTCTTACCGTTGCGGTCGTTACTAAGCCTTTTATCTTCGAGGGCGGCCAGCGGCGTAACATTGCTGACCGGGCTTTTGCTGAACTAGCTGACAAGGTGGATACTATCATTACTATCTCTAATGACAAGCTTTTACAGGTAATCGATAAGAAGACTTCATTGCTTGATGCCTTTAATATCGCTGACGATGTCTTGCGCCAAGGCGTGCAGGGTATTGCGGAAATAATCACCGTTCCTGGCATCATAAACGCTGACTTCGCTGACGTGAAGGCAGTTATGGCGGATGCCGGTAGCGCCTTGATGGGTATCGGCCAGGCGAGCGGTGAGAATCGAGCAGTTGAAGCGGCTAAGATGGCTATTAATTCCAGCCTGCTCGATATGTCGATCGACGGGGCGCGCGGCATCGTATTCACCATTACCGGCGGCGTCGACCTCAGTATGAACGAGGTTAGTGAAGCGGCTAGGGTGATCACTTCGGCGGCCGATGAAGAGGCTAAGATCATCTTCGGCGCGGTCATCAATGAAGACATGAAGGACCAGATAAAGATCACGGTGGTTGCGACCGGTTTCGATGGTAAGAGCAAGGATGGGTCGTCGGAACTGCGCGCCTATTCTCCCAATACTTTCATCAATAGCGAACAGGAAAAGGAAAAAGAGAAGGCAGATATGTCCGATATCTGGTCGGAAAAGAAGAAAGAAGGGAATCGGGTTAGCAATTTTATCAAGAATCCGATAAAGCCGCTCATCGAGAAGAAGCCGGCTACCCCCAAGCCAGCGCCGGAAGAGAATGACAATCGAGCGAAGAAAAGTGACGATGAAGATGATGACTTGAGTGTGCCGGCCTTCATTCGGAAGAAGATGATGTAATATTAGCTAAAATATTAGTATAAAAAGAGCTGTATAGTGAATACGGCTCTTTTATATTTGATTAATCGCATATAATCGCATATAATTACATATAGATAATATATTTGAATAATTTTCCTTTGTCATTCCCGCCCCGTTATCCAACGGGATAAACTCCGGCGGGAATCCAGAAATTTATATGAACGACAAATTTATTAAAAGATTTAATTTTAAAGACGTTCCCCAAGCACAAAAGATTCAGGGTTTTATATCTGAAATTGAGCGTTCCCAGGGCATGTGGACTGCGGGAGTGACTTTGTCTCCCCAGATTTTGACCGTGCTTAAAAGATCAACCGTGATAACTTCAGCCGGATCTTCAACGCGTATTGAAGGCGCTAAACTTTCCAATGAAGAAATTGAGAGGTTATTTAAAAGCGGGCTCAAAGTCCAAAAATTTAATACCCGCGATGAGCAGGAAGTCGCCGGCTATAAAGAGCTACTGGAAAATATTTTTGAGGCTTGGCAAACTATAAAATTTAGTGAAAATACTATCAAACATTTTCATAAAGAGCTTTTGAAATATTCCGATAAAGATCAAGGGCATTTAGGTAAATATAAATTCGGCGATAATACAGTTGCAGCTTATGATAAGAGCGGAAATATTGTTGGCATTTTATTCGAACCAACGCCTCCGCATTTGGCTCAAAAAGAAATGAATGAGCTAGTTGAATGGACACAAAAGGCACTGGAAGAAAAATTAATCCATCCGTTTTTGATTGTCGGCAATTTTGTTTTGGAATTTTTAAAGATCCATCCTTTTCAGGATGGCAATGGTCGCACATCGCGCGTGTTGACGAATTTGTTATTGTTAAAAACCGGCTATGATTTTGTGCCGTATGTTTCTCATGAGAAATTTATTGAAGATAACAAAGATGCTTATTATCTGGCGCTCAATCAAAGTCAGAAGACATTGAAGGACGAAGAACCAAATATAATCCCGTGGCTTTTGTTTTTTTTGGAAGTTATTCGCGATCAGGCGAAGATGGCCGTTGGATTGAGCCAGAAAGAAAGGATTGAAACTTTGCTTTCAGAAAAGCAATTGGCAGTCTGGAATTTTATTTTAGAGAAGAAAGAAATAACTCCGAAGGAAATCCGGGAAGCTTTGAATATGCCGACTGTCACAATACTCCAAGTTTTGAATAAATTGCTTGATATGAAGAAAATTGAGAGGTTGGGGGCGGGGAGAAGTACGAGGTATAAGGTCAAATAATGCCCTTCGACTAGCTCAGGACGAGAGATGTTTTAATCAATCACTGCGGTCTTTAGCCCGCAGTGATTGATTTTTCTCCCATTCCATATCTTATGCTTTTAAGTTATGCACAGAATTGCCGGCGCTTTGTCAAAGGCGCTTTTTTGCCCATAAAAACGGGCGTTGACCCTCTATCTGCTTTTTGCTACAATTGTACGTGAACACAATATTTAGTGGTATATCTCAGTTAATTGCACAAAATGTTGTATTATTAAGCAATTATGAAGTGCCCCATCTGTTATTTCGAAGACACTAAGGTCGTTGACTCGCGCGTAGCTATCGATGGCTTGTCTATCAGGCGGCGGCGCGAATGTTTAAAGTGCGGTTTCCGGTTCTCCACCTATGAGGAAATAGAGCTCTTGGACTTGATGATAGTTAAGCGCGACGGACGGCGGGAGAGTTATAATCGCGAGAAGCTGGCGGGCGGGCTAAAGAAAGCTTTTGAGAAGCGCCCGATTACCGAAGATGGCTTCAAGAAGCTTATCCACGCCGTAGAGCGGGATTTGCAGAAGCTCAGACAGGCGGAAGTGACTTCCCGCCAGATAGGCCTTATCGCCATGCGCCACCTTAAGAAGGCGGACCAAGTGGCCTATATCCGCTACGCTTCCGTCTATGAGTCCTTCAAGGATGCGGCGGAGTTCCAGAAAGAGCTTAATAAATTGATAAAGGTAAAAACTAATAAGAAGAGCTGATAGATATCTTAAGGAGGAAATATCTATCATCTTGCAAAATTCCCATGTCGGAAGCTATCACCAAGATTCGCAAACGTTCAGGCGACATCGTCGACTTCGACCAAGCGAAGATCACTAAGGCAATTTTTAATGCTTTGATGTCAGTGGATATCGAGGACATGTCTCTCGCTGAGAAGATCAGCGATAAGGCCATCTCTTTGCTTAACAAGAAGTTCCACAAGAATAGCATTCCGGCCGTGGAAGAAGTACAGGATGTCGTGGAGGAGACTCTGATTGAGAACCATCAGATCAAAGCAGCTAAGAGCTATATCCTTTATCGCGAACAGCACCGCCAATTGCGTGATATTAATAATCTCACAGCTGAAGAGAAGCTGATGGAGGATTATTTAGGTCGCGCCGATTGGCGCCTCAAGGAGAATAGCAACATGAGCTTTTCCGTCCAAGGCCTCAATAACTACGTCGCTTCCGCCGTTTCTGCCCGGTATTGGCTCAATAAATTATATCCTCAGGAAATCCGGGAGGCACACGTCAATGGCGATATTCATATTCATGATCTCGGCTTGCTCGCTCCATATTGTTGCGGCTGGGATCTCAAGGACCTGCTCATCCGCGGTTTTGGCGGCGTCGGCGAGAAGGTGCAGAGTAAGCCGGCTAAGCATTTCCGCAGTGCCTTGGGTCAGATTGTCAATTTTTTCTATACCTTGCAAGGCGAAGCGGCTGGTGCTCAAGCTTTCTCCAATTTCGACACCTTCCTAGCGCCTTTCATCCGTTATGATAACCTGAGTTTCAAGGAAGTGAAGCAGGGCTTGCAGGAATTCATGTTCAACGTGAACGTCCCGACCCGGGTCGGTTTCCAGACCCCCTTTACCAACGTGACCTTGGATGTCACTCCGTCGCCAACTCTGGGTGAAGAGAACGCTATTGTCGGTGGGCAGATGATGCCGGAAAAATACAAGGATTTTCAGCCAGAAATAGACCTATTCAATGAAGCTTTTGCTCAGGTCATGCTGGAAGGCGACTCTACCGGACGTGTCTTTAGTTTTCCGATCCCAACCTATAACATCGATAAGAATTTCGATTGGAGTCGCAAGTCGCTCGAGCCGATGTGGGAGATGACTGCTAAATATGGCATCCCGTATTTCTCGAATTTCGTCAATTCTGACATGAACCCTGATGACGCGCGTTCTATGTGTCCTTTGGCCGGTGATGAGAAAGTGCTCATACGCTCTTCTCGCGGGCGAGGTTTGGAGTATTGTGAGATCAAAAATATCTTTAATGGTAACGGATCAAAAGAGGAATATGAAATTTATAGTGATGGGCGTTTTGTCAAAGGACATTTTAATCGTTTCTTGCGTCAGTCAATGATCAAAGTGGTTTTGGATAACGGTCATGAGATAAAGATGACTACCGAACACCTTAATTTCATTAAGGCAAATAAGGATGCTAAGCAAGCAGTCTTAAAGGGAGGTGAGTTAACGTCCGGAATGTATCTTCCATACTCTTTGAATGCCTATAATGGTGAAGGCGGTAATCCCGATCTAGGGTATCTAGTCGGTGCTTATGCTGGGGACGGCTCGTTTGATGGAGACGTCACCGTAGTTTTCTCATTAGAGAAGACTTTTAAACCTAAAGTAATTACTAAATTGACTAAGATTGCGATCGATTACTTCGGGGCGGCTAGCGTAATAAAGGAATATGATAAATCTAAATTGGTTAGTCTTAAGATTCATTCAGCTGCCGCAGTCGGCCTTTGTCGAGATTTCGTAGAAGGGAAGGAGAGGGATAAGCATTATCGCGCTAGATTGTTCGGTACCAGTCTTGCTTTCCGCCAAGCGGTTTTAGCTGGCCACTATGATACCGACGGAGGTAATCGTCATCGTATCTATACTTCTTCCGTAAAGATGAGGGAGACCTTGAATATGTTGGCAGCTACTTTGGGCACAGCGACTAGTATCTATAAAGACGAGCGGGTAGGCCGCTTTGGCAAGGAAGCGAATTACGCCGTACTCTTCTATCAGCTGAATCGGAGTAATTACGGACAGGTTTGGTTTAAAGATACTAAAACCAAGCGGCTCTGGGTCAAGATTAAACGGATAGAGAAAATAAGCAATAACACTGCTTATTGTTTCGAGGTAAAGAACGGTGAACCGGTCTTTACCGTCGGTACCACCGGTATCTTGACTCACAATTGCCGCTTACGTCTCGACAACCGCGAATTGCGCAAACGAGGCGGCGGCCTATTTGGCGCTAATCCTCTCACCGGCAGTTTAGGCGTCGTCACTATCAATTTGCCGCGTCTCGGCCATCTCTCGAAAGACAAGGAGGAATTCAAGCAGCGCCTGTTGCGGCTCATGAACCTGGGCGATGAGAGCCTGCGTATCAAGCGTAAGGTGATTGAAAAATTCACCGAAGACGGACTGTACCCGTATTCCCGTCATTATTTAGACCAGATCAAGGAGCGCTTCAATACCTACTGGCAGAATCATTTCAACACTATCGGTATCAATGGTATGAACGAGGCTTGCTTGAACTTGTTGGGTAAGGATCTCACCACCGACGAAGGACAGGCCTTCGCCAAGGAAATCCTGGACTTCATGCGGGAACATCTGCTCAAGTACCAGGAAGAGACCGGGATATTATATAATTTGGAGGCGACCCCGGCGGAAGGCTGCACCTATCGTTTTGCCAAGAAGGATAGGGAAATGTATCCCGAGATCATCTGCGCTAACGACAAGGCGGTCAGGGATAATGGGGCGGATCCATATTACACCAATTCCTCCCATCTGCCTGTCAGCTTTACCGAAGATGTGTTTTCCGCTCTCGACTTGCAAGATGATCTCCAAACCAAGTATACCGGCGGCACGGTCCTTCATGGCTATATCGGCGAGCGCCTGCCTGACGGTAATACTGCCAAGGATCTAGTCAAACGTATCGTCGAGAACTATAGGCTGCCATATTTCACTATCACCCCGACCTTCTCTATCTGTCCCAAGCACGGCTATCTATCGGGTGAACATAAATATTGCCCCAAATGCGACGAGGAGATGGGCTATAAGGGGGATGAGATCGAAGCGGAATTCAGTTTGCGGGAACAGCAAAATTAATCTATAATATTAATTAACAGGTAATTTTTCCTTTATCCTGTAAAGGATGGGAATTATAGCCTATGAAGGATATGAGTCCAGTCAAATTAGAGCGCCAAGAGTGCATCGTATATAGCCGCGTGGTAGGATGGCTTACCCCGGTCAAGAACTATAACAAAGGCAAAGCGGCCGAGTATAAGGATAGGCGCTTCTTCAAGGTGGCTGATTGCAGCTGCGAGAACCGCTAAAGGAGGATAAATACCCGCCTTTGGTCGGGGCAATCTTCTAAGCCGCGGAAAGGTGGGAACTGATAATACTATGAGAATCGGAGGTTTAGAAAAATTGACCCTAATCGACTATCCCGGCCATTTGGCAGCGATAGTTTTCACCCAAGGCTGCAATTTCCGCTGCCACTTCTGTTACAATCCCCAGCTTGTCTGGCCCCGGTCAGAATCAAGCGATAGTATAAAAGAGAAAGGTTATCTCGGCTGGAGCCAAGATGACCTTTTTCTTTTCTTAGCCGAGCGGAAAGAAAAATTAAATGGAGTAGTGATTACCGGTGGGGAGCCCACCTTGCACCCGGATTTGCCAGATTTTATCCGGCAGATTAAAAATTTGGGGTACGACGTTAAACTCGATAGTAACGGTACTAATCCGGATATGTTGGAATATCTGATAAAAGAGAAGTTGATCGATTATATCGCTATGGACATCAAGGCGCCTTTGGATAAGTATGAACAGGTAGTGGGCGCCCCGGTCGATTTACCTCGTTTGGAAAAAAGTGTTAGAATTATAAAGGAGAGCGGCTTGCCCTATGAATTTCGCAGTACGCTCGTACCGCAGCTCCTCAACGAGGAAGATATCGAGGCGATGGGTCGCCTTATCGAAGGGGCAAGGGCCTGGTACCTACAAGATTTCAAGTCTGATACGGAATTGGTAAATGGTTCTTTCCGTAACAAACAGGCGTTTACCGCCGTTAAAATGGATGATTTGGCGAAGATAGGCCAAAGATTCGTGCCTAACTGCCAAGTCCGCCGCTAATATATGGAAAATGAAGAAAAACCGGATCTGGCTAGATTGATTAGCGATAATCAAGCTAGTTTAGAGGCATTAACCCGAGATATCGCGGATATCCGCCGTTTTATCCTCTGGCAGAAACGGATGTCGGGGCTGAGATTGCTGCTCATCGCCATCCCAGTCGTTCTCGGCGTCATCTATCTCCCCCCTATAATCAGCGGATTCCTTAATACCTATCTTCCTTTCTTCTCTAATTAAAGCTTCATATGTCTAACATCGCCGCTTTCGCCCAGACAACCTATCGTAATCAGAATAAGGTTTTCGGCATCAAGAATGATGACCGGCGGCGTCATATGTATCTGATTGGTAAGACCGGCATGGGCAAATCGACTATCTTGGAGAACATGATTATCTCCGATATCGTAGCTGGCCGCGGCGTCGGTGTTGTTGATCCGCACGGCGATCTGGCCGAGAAAATTATCGAATACATTCCGGATAGCCGCATCAAGGACGTCGTATACTTCAATCCGTCCGATATCGACTTCCCGATCGCCTTCAATGTGGTCGAACAGGTCGACCCTCATCTGAGACACTTGGTGGCTTCGGGACTGATCGGCGTCTTCCAGAAGCTTTGGGCCGATTCTTGGGGGCCTCGTCTAGAATATATTTTGCGCAATGCCATCTTGGCGATTTTGGATTTTCCTGGCTCGACCCTGTTGGGCGTCGTGCGTATGCTTTCCGACAAGGCCTTCCGCAAGAAGGTGGTTTCCAATATCACTGATCCGGTAGTAAAGTCCTTCTGGGAGAAAGAGTTCGCTTCCTATGCCGATAAATTCGCCTCAGAAGCCGTTTCCCCTATCCAGAACAAGGTTGGCCAATTCCTCTCTAGCGCCTTCATGCGTAATATCGTCGGCCAAATAAAATCTACCATTGATTTGCGGGAGATAATGGATAACCGGAAGATCCTGATCATGAACCTGAGCAAGGGGCGCATCGGCGAAGATAACTCCGCCTTGCTCGGCGCCATGATGATTACCAAGATTCAGTTAGCCGCCATGAGCCGGGTCGATATTCCGGAACAGGATCGTCAGGACTTCTATCTCTATATCGATGAATTCCAGAATTTTTCGACCGACAGTTTTGCCAACATTTTGTCCGAGGCCCGTAAATATCGCTTGGATCTGACTCTAGCCCATCAATATATCGAGCAGCTAGGCGATACCGTCAAGGCGGCCGTATTCGGCAACGTTGGTACTTTGGCTGTGTTCCGGGTTGGCGCGGCTGATGCTGAAGAATTGGTCAAGGAGTTCACCCCCACCTTTACTGAAGAAGATATCGTCAATCTGCCTAAATACGAGATGTGTCTCAAGCTTATGATCGATGGCGTCGCTTCTGAGCCTTTCTCGGCACGCGGCTTGCCGCCCTTGCCCAGCGAGTATAAGACCGGCAATACCAGCAAGGTTATCCAATATTCTCGGCAGCAATATGCTACGCCGAAAGCAGAGGTGGAAGAGAAGATAATCCGTTGGCATGAGGAATATAGCGATAGTATAAATGCTGCGGCGCCAGCTCGGACACCGGGAGCGCGACCGGCTACACCATATTCGCCCGCTCCCCTTGACGGTCCCACCTATCGCGCTATCTGCGACGCTTGTGGTACGGAGATTGAGACTAGGTTCAAGCCGGACGGCATCCGTCCGGTCTTCTGCCGCCAATGCCTAAGCATGAAGAAGGAGGAGCGCGATCAGATGGTGGCGAGCCGCAAGCGCCCCCCTATGCAAAATAGTCGGCGTAGTTTAGAACGCCCAGCTAATGTGGTCGATAGTAGCAATCGGGACATGCGCGCGAATAATGCGCCTTCCAATAATGACCGTCGGGTAGATAATCGAACAAGTAATCACCAAGATAACCGTCCGGCCCGGCCGCAAACGCGTCCGGCTGCGCCTTTCCGTCCTTCACAGCTTCAGGCAGCTAAGGAAGAGACGCATATGCCCGAGCAACAAAGTCCAGCTGAGATGCTTCTTAGCGCGCTTTCCGAAGTGAGTCCGGTTGATTTTCGCGGCCGCAAGATTGTTCAAGAAAAGCGGGTAGCTAAACCGGAGCTTGAAGCGGAGGGAGAGAAAAAAGAAGCGCCAGCTTCGCCTCAACCGCCAAGAGAAGAGAGGCGAGATGTTATAGATGAAGGGGGCGCCCGGCCGATGGAAGAGGGGAAGGAGATAAAGCTTTAGACATTTATGTATTTAGTATTCGATACCGAAACTACCGGGTTGCCCCGGAACTATAACGCTCCGATATCCGATTCAGCTAATTGGCCGCGCTTGGTCCAGTTGGCTTGGGCGTGGTATGATGCGGAGGGTAACCGTTGGGACTATCACAACCACATCATCAAGCCCGAGGGCTTCGTGATACCGGCTGATGCGGCCAAAGTGCATCGGATCAGCACGGAAAAGGCTTTGGCTGAAGGGAAGCCACTACGGGAAATATTGGATATCTTCGTCAAGGAGATTTCCCGCGCCCGACATATAGTTGGGCATAACGTCGATTTTGATGAGAAGATTGTGGGGGCGGAATTGTTCCGCCTGGCCATGCCCAACGTCTTTCTGTTAGCTAACAAGCTATGTACTATGAAGCTCAGCTCTAGCACTATCAAGGTGAGCAACGGGCGTGGAGGCTATAAATGGTTTACGCTTTCCGACTTGCACCAGCATCTTTTCAGTGAGAAATTCGATGATGCTCATGACGCCATGGTTGACGTCTTTGCCTGTGGGCGCTGTCTGTTCGGCCTGAAAGAAAAATATGGACTAAGCATCTAGCCTTGATTTTATCGCTAAAGTGTGTTATAAAGGGAACTCAATGGAGTTCTTTTTATATTCAGGAGAGAAAGTCACGATAGAGGATGGCGCTCTCCAAGCAGGAGTAGCTGATCTATTGCCCCAAGCTCTAGCGACAATAGAGGGGCTGGGACGGCAATATATCAGGGAGGAGGTGATTTTTCCCGAGATTATCGGGAAAGATTACTGTGTAGATACTACGAGGCATGACCTGATAGTCTATGCCAGGAGAATCGGGAAATCCGGCCTATCGCGGTTCGTCAAGGATCGGGAGCCGGAAGATACTAATTGTCTTAGCCTTATCTTGAAAAAAGGCGACGAATTCAGGACATATGTCCTGATCAAGGCATTTTTTGGCAAGATGAGGCCGACTGAAGTTTGGGAAGCCCCTTTTGTTTTCCGGGATTCCCGCCGGTTTTGGATGTCTCATGCCTATGTCTGGGGATCGGAGGAAGTCGAGCAAGATTCGATTTCGCTCCTGTGTCCATGGTAGGCAGAAAAAATTATTGAAAACATAAAACCGATCCGTATAATATGGACCGGTTTTTTCTTTTTTAGATAAAAAAGATGATTAGTAGAAACAGATGCAACGGCAATAACCCGAAGCAGGAGTCTGGGAAACGCAATTGACCGCGAAACCGTCTAGAGGCGTATTGTTTTCCAGAGCTATCCTTAATAGATATTTCCCATTAGCACCGCAATACGTGTTTACATAACTATAATCCACTGAAAACCAGTAGTAGAAAAAATATGTCTTATTATTCCACGGATCTTTCAGGTCAGAGGATAGGAAGCCAGCGGTAACCAGATTATGCATGAAGGTGTTGTTAGAACTATTTTCATATCCTAACGCCTGTCCTTCCACTAGCGGCGGGTATTCGCCATATTGATTATAATACATGTCGATGGCATTGGTTAATTGGTGCGCGTCAGCTACCCGTCTGGCGTCTCTGGCTTTCGACCGGGCTTGATTTAGGGCAATGATGGAAATAGTTGATAAAAGGCCGATAATGGCGATAACGACTAGTAATTCGATGAGAGTGAAACCTGGTTGATATTTTCTTTTCATATTACATCAAAAATAGGCCATATAAACGGTATAGATATATTGTACCGCGAATTTTTATTTATACCAAACGATAATTTTCCATCTTTGTATTTTTCGGCTGTTCTGCTATAATAAATACCGTAAATATGGACTATCTCAAAATCGGCAAAGCGACCGAATTAACTGGCAAAGACCATAGACTCTATCGCGCCTTGGAAATGTTTCCCGGCGCCTTTTCTTTAGGCACCTTGTTATTTTTGGCGGTCCTCTCATACGCCAAGCCGGTCTGGGCCGCCTTTATCGTCATCGCTTTCGATGTATATTGGCTGCTTCTGGTCGTATATTTGGCAATATATACTATTGCCTCCTTCCGCAAGATCAAACGTAACCAGAAGATTGATTGGGAGGCTAGGTGCCAGGCTCTAGTTAGAGGCGAGTATGGTCAAGAAGTAGAGCCAGAGGCCTTGGCTCGCCAAGGCGTAGCTTGGAACGATCTGTGGCATTTGGTCATTCTGCCGACCTATAACGAAAGCGCGGAAATTCTTGCTACTTGCCTCCAATCGGTGGCCAATGATCGTTTTCCCAATGACCGCCTCATTGTGGTCTTAGCAATGGAAGAGCGGGCCGGTGAATCGGCTAATGAAAAGGCAGTGGCGATGAGAGAGCGTTTTAGCACTATCTTCCCTAACTTCCTCATTACCTTCCATCCGCAGGGAATAGTCGGCGAGCTCAAGGGCAAGGGAGCTAATCAAGCCTGGGCAGCCAGGCAGGCGGTTCGTGAAATCATTGATCCGCGCGGCCTGGACTATGACCGCATCCTGGTGAGCGTCTTCGATATCGATACCGTCATCTCCGACCAATATTTTTTCTGTTTGACACATAAGTTCCTCACTGTTTCGCAACCGCACCGCGCTAGCTATCAGCCTATCCCGGTATATAATAATAATATGTGGCAGGCACCGTTCTTCTCGCGCGTAGCCGCCTCTTCCAACACCTTCTGGCAGATGATCATGGGTATCCGGCAGGAAAAGCTGGTCACCTATTCTTCCCATTCCATGACCTTTCGCGCCTTGCATGATATCGGCTATTGGCCGACCAATATGGTGAGCGAGGATTCCCGCATTTTTTGGAATTGCTTGTTGTATTATAGGGGGGGATATCGGGTCGAGCCGCTATACCTATTCATCTCCATGGACGCTACTTTAGATGAGAACTTCATCAAGACGGCCGCTAGCCTATATAAACAGCAGCGGCGCTGGGCTTGGGGAGCGGAGAATCTCCCATATCTTTTCTTTAATCTGTTCCGCAATACCAAGGGCTGGCCGCGGAAAGGCAGACTCGTGCTTATCAAACACATTCTCATCCAGATATACGGTTTTCATTCCTGGGCGACTAACGCCCTCATCGTCGGCGTCATCGGCTGGCTGCCGGTATTGCTTGGCGGCGAGCGCTTCAACAGTACGGTCTTGTCCGGTAACCTGCCGCAGATAACCAGTAATCTGATGAACATGGCCATGATCGGGTTGGTACTGTCGGCAATATTCTCCAATCTTCTGCTGCCCAAGCGGCCCAAGGGATATTCTCCTTGGAAAAGTGTTATAATGGTCTTGCAGTGGGTATTCGTGCCGATAAACGTGACGCTCTTTGGCGCCTTGCCCTGCCTCGATGCCCAGGTGCGCCTGATGAAAGGCAAATATATGGGTTTCTGGGTGACCCCTAAAGAACGCTAAGATATGGATAAGGAAAAAAGCCAACAAAAAACCTATCTCAAGCCTGGCCATGGCGGTTTCTGGCTGAATTTTTTTAGCAGCCAGCGTTTCGTGGCGATCGTTGCCCTCTCGTTATTGGCTTTGGTGATCTGGCCCTTAGCAAAGAACCAGAATCGTCAGCAAGCCATCGATCGCGAGATTGAGGAAGTGAGGCGGGAGATTGCCGAGTATGAGAAGCAGAATGCCGAGCTCGACAAGATGCTCAGCTACGTCCAGTCCAACTCTTCGCTGGAAGAGCAGGCGAGACTAAACCTCGGTCTCAAGAAACCCGGCGAAACGGTGGTGGTGATCCAGGAAACAGCTTCTTCCACCTTGATAGGAGAGACGGATGATAATCCGTCGGGCTTGAGCAATTTCTCGCTTTGGCTCCAGTATTTCTTCGGCGATATCAAGCGATAGTTTTGTATACTAAAAGAGCGCGGTTAGCGCCCTTTTACTTGAGCCAGGAATGGGATTCGGACCCACGACCTACGCGTTACGAGTGCGTTGCTCTACCAACTGAGCTATCCTGGCCTTATCAGAGCGGGTGAGCGGAATCGGACCGCCGTCTCAAGCTTGGGAAGCTTGCATAATAACCATTATACGACACCCGCATAAATCATTAACATTATAACGGCGGCGGCCGTTAAAAGTCAATTAAACCTATGAAAAATACGATAATAGCGATAATAGCGGCGATAATCATCTTGCCCCTTTCGTCCCCGGGCGCTTTGGCAGCTAATCAAGTCTTTCCCCTAGTGCCAGGCCAGCCATATAGCGCCAACTTCGATGCTGGCGGCATTTTGGTATCCGTGCCCGAGAAAGCGGCTGCGTCGGATAAGCTGGAGATCAAGGAATATGAGGGCGAGCTTCCCCTGCCCTGGAACTATAGGCTAGTGAGCCCGATCTACCAAGTAGATTTTTTCAAGAACGGACTAGCCGCCGGCGCTAGCTATCAGATAAGTATCAAGTATGAGGATAATGCCAATTACAAGCAGATATTCTTTTTTGATCGCAACGCCCAAATTTGGAAGCCGGTGATAGGGAGCGATGATCCGAAGAATAACGTGGTAACGGCGACTTTATCGCTGCCATATGCCCAATTAGCGGTATTGGCCAATACCGAAGTGATGACCGTGGGCCGGGCGAGTTGGTATGCCTATAAGGGCGGCTTGTTCGCCGCGTCGCCGGATTTCAAGAAAGGAACCATACTCAAGGTGTATAATGTCGATAACGGGAAATCAGTGACCGTGACGGTTAATGATTTCGGCCCTGATCGCAAAGCCCATCCTGATCGGGTAATCGATCTTGATAAGGTGGCATTTGCTAAGATCGCCAGCCTGGGAGCCGGTATTATCAACGTGAAGATCGAGCCGCAGAAGGTGATAGAACCGACCAACCAACCGGTGGTAGCGGCACAGGCGGCCGAGGGCCCGCAGATATCCGCTTCTTCGGGCATCGTAGTCGATGCCGAGACCGGAGAAGTGCTCTGGGAGAAGGACGCCAAGAAGATAGCGCCGCTTGCTAGCCTGAGCAAGGTGGTTGCCGCCAGCGTTTTTCTCTCCACTCGTCCCACTCTCTCTAACGTCGTGGGCTATAGCGTGAAGGATGAACAGTGGAACTACCTATACTGCGAACCATGGGAATCAGCCCGGCTCAAGGTGGATGATGGCGAAACCATGACCCTCGAGGACTTGCTATATTCTTCTTTGGTCGGTTCAGCCAATAATACGGTGGAGACCCTGGTGCGCGCGAGCGGCCTGAGTCGCGAGGCGTTCGTCGCCAGGATGAACGAGACGGTATCGGCTTGGGGCGCTACCTCCACTAAGTTTGTGGAACCGACCGGCCTCTCGCCTGAGAACGTGAGCTCTCCGTACGAGTATGCTATAATAACCAGAGAAGCGTTCAATAATCCCCTCCTCAAGAAGGTGGCCAGCACTTGGCGCTATTCTTTCTCGACGATAAACACTAAGGAGCTGCATACGCTCACCAATACTAATTCGCTTATCAGCTCCAGCAAATATGATATCCTAGCCTCCAAGACTGGCTATCTCCATGAAGCGGGATACTGCCTGATGACCCAGGCGCAGGATAGCCGGGGCAGGAAGGTGATCGCGATAAACTTCAATTCTAAAGATAAGGCATCGAGCCTCACCGATAATGAGCAGATGATAAGCTACGGGCTATCCATGCTCGACTAAACATATGATCAGCCTGCAGGGAGTTTCCAAGTATTATACCAAGCATAAGAATAAGGTAGTCGATAACGTCAGTCTCGAGATCGGGGCGGGCGAGCTTGTCTCTATCGTCGGTCAGTCCGGCGCTGGCAAAACTACCCTGGTCAAGCTCCTCATCGGTGAACAGCGGGCGGACGAAGGCAAGGTCATCGTGGGCGATTGGGATATTACCAGGCTCCCTAAACGGGAAGTCGCTTTCTTGCGGCGTCAGATAGGCGTCATATTTCAAGACTTTAAGCTCCTCCCTAAGAAGACCTTGAAGGAGAACGTTGCCTTCGCCCTGGAAGTCTGCGGCGAAGATCGCAAGAAGATCGACAAGGTGGTCGGGAGCGTCATGAAGATAGTGGGACTCGAAGACAAGAAAGGGCGCTATCCCCACGAAGTCTCCGGCGGCGAACAGCAACGGGCCGCTATCGCCCGCGCCTTGGTGCATCAGCCTCGGATACTTTTGGCTGATGAGCCGACCGGCAACCTGGACGCTATCAACGCGGACGAAATCATCGACCTGCTCATCCGGATAAACCGCTTCGGCACCACCGTAGTATTAGTTACCCATAACAAGGAGATCGTCAATCGCCTGCACCGGCGGGTCATCACCATGGAGCAGGGGAGGGTGATAAGCGACCAGAAGCAAGGGAAGTATCTGCTATAATTTTTTTCATATGCAAGGATTATTCAGGGTAATAAAATTCAGTTTCCAGGACATCGTCCGTAACGGCTGGCTCTCGGTCGCCACCGTCACCATCTTGCTACTCGCGCTCTTGTCGATAAATGTGCTGCTCACCGTGCAGACGATAAGCGACAGCGCTATTGAGGCGGTAAAGCAGAAGATAGATATCAGTTTGTATATGGATCCGGCCGCTAGCGAAGAAGAGATAAGCGCTCTGCGGGCGCAAATTGCTTCCTTGCCGGAAGTAAGTTCCATCACCTATGTCTCCAAGGAGAAGGCGCTTGCCTCTTTCCGGGAGAAATACAGCAATAATCCGGAGATACTGCAGGCCCTCAAGGAATTGGGACGTAATCCGCTCTCGCCCAGTTTAGCCATCATGCCAGCTGATACCGCCCGTTCTCCGATGCTTATCGCCCAATTGCAGCAGATAGACAGCGATATCATCGAATCGCGGGATTTTGCGGATAATTCAGTGATACTAGAGAAGATAAATTACGTGACGGAGCGGATAAATGAGGTGGGCTGGTTTCTGATTGCCATCTTCATGTTCACAAGTCTCCTGGTTGCCTATAACACTATCCGCGTGGCTATCTATACCCACAGGCGGGAGATAGAGATAATGCGGCTAGTGGGCGCTTCCAACTACTTCATCTACATGCCGTATTTCATCTCGGCCTTCGTCTATTCTCTCATTTCCGTCCTGATCGCCATCTGCGTCTTTTTCCCCTTCCTGACCGTTCTGCAGCCCTATCTGGAGGTATTTTTCAGTGACTACGGCGTCAACCTTATCGCCTTCTTCACCGAGAACTTCTGGGCCGTTTTCGGCCTGCAGTTCTTGCTCATTTTCGTGATAAATGGAGTGGCCAGCTGGTTAGCAGCCCGGCGGTATTCCAAGGTCTAGGGAATTGACGAGCGGGAAGAGATTGGTTATCATATAGCAATATCATCATTCGGGGGTCGTCTAACGGTAGGACAGCAGGTTTTGGTCCTGCTTATCGAGGTTCGAATCCTTGCCCCCGAGC
>CAZSAA010000002.1:1782-46537 GCA_964604915.1 uncultured Gammaproteobacteria bacterium | reverse complement strand
GGAGATATTGTCGATGACTTTTTTCTTCCATTCTTCCAGGGCGCTATCCCCATCCTTGATATGGGCGAGCTTCACGCTGCCGCTAGGCGAAAAATTCTTGGCGATTTCCAGGCAGTTTATATTACGGATGGAATACAAGATAGCGGCATTCTGATTATCCCTGTCCTGGTAGAATATGGCGGCTAGCTTCATATCCGGGATATTGGCGATAAGTTCATCGATAATATCGGAGAGGTCATCGGGGCTAGTACTAGTCGAATCGAAATCAGCAACTAAGGCTTGTACCCAAACGAAACCTAGCTTCGGTTCAACCTCCATTGATTGGAGCATACGGCCCCATAGCTTCAAGGCTTTGATATCTTTGGATCGGAAAAGATTGCCGGAAATTTCTTCGCGGCGGCCGCCCAGGGAGATTAGCTCGGACGCGCAGAAAAGGGTTTGGGGCGAGAGCTTGGCACTCTTGAAATTATTGGTGGCGCAAATCACCCCCGAAAGCAGGCAAGTAGCGAGATTCTCGTCTATCCCATAGTCCTTCTCGTCCTTGATCAGGAAGAATATCATTTCCGCCGTGGAAAGTGCGCTCAGATCAACCAGGTTAATCTGCCCGAATTCTTCATTGGCCGGGGAGTTATCCAGGTTGATGATGTCTGTCTTATAGAAAAATTCTATCTGGCTGTCATATATTTCACCTAGGGATTCTAGATCGCTCGAACCGATAACGATTATCAGGTCATACTTGAAGCCGCTGGCGCTGGTGCGGATATCCTTGTCTGAGAACCAGCCTTGCGAAGGGGAAATGATGAAATTGAGGACGTCATTTTCCATCTTATACTTTATCTGGCTGACTTTGGCATCCTTAATATCAAGCGAAACGATAAAAGATCGTAGGTTATCGGTCTGCGTGGCGATAGCCTGGAAGCCGGGCAGGAAGGAAAGTTTCTTGAGCCGAGGATTATCCTGCGGGTGGCGGCTACAGGCGATATCCGCTTCCTTCCCCAAAACTTTGAGGTAGTAATACAAAGCCAGGCCGGAGGACATGGCGTCGCCATTGCCGTCCGGTGGAAAACACACTAAGATATTCTTAGCCTTGGTTATTCGGGCCTTTATCTGTTCTTCGATCGCTAGCATTTTGATTAAGTCAATTCATTAATATATCGTGATTATTGCCATTAGTCAATAGTATTTTGATTGACTATAGGGCATTTTTTTGGTAATTTGATTGGATATGGACATAGAAATGAACAAGACGTATTCCCCATCAGAGTGGGAAGACAAGATTTATAAAGATTGGCAGGATTCCGGCTATTTCAACCCGGACAACCTGCCTTTGGCCGAGGACGCGCCGACCTATACTATCGTCTTGCCTCCCCCTAACATTACCGATAAATTACACATGGGTCATGGCGCTATGATCGCTATCGAGGATCTCCTTATCCGCTATCGCCGTATGAATGGCTATCGCACTCTGTGGATCCCGGGCACTGATCATGCCGCTATCGCTACCCAGAACGTGGTGGAGAAGAAGCTATTAAAGGAGAGCGGCCAGACGCGGCATGACTTGGGACGGGAAAGATTCCTGGCGGAAGTTTGGAAATTCCTCAACGAGACCCAAGCGACTATCCTTTTGCAAACTAAGAAGATGGGCGCCTCCATGGATTGGTCGCGGCTTGCCTTTACTTTGGATAAACCGCGCCAAGCCGCCGTCAAGAAGATGTTCTGCGACATGCACGAGGCGGGGGCTATATATAGAGGAGAGCGTATTGTCAATTGGTGCCCGCGCTGTCACTCGACCTTGGCGGATGATGAGGTGGAGTATAAGGAAGAGCCGAGCAAGCTATATTGGATAAAGTACGGACCGTTCGTGCTTGCTACTTCGCGACCCGAAACCAAGCTGGGTGATACGGCGGTGGCGGTCCACCCTGACGATCCGAGGTATCAGGAGTACATAGGGAAGGAATTAGAGATAAAGGGTGTACTCGGCAAGTTCATGGTTACGGTAGTAGCGGATAGGGCGGTCGATATGACTTTCGGTTCCGGCGCTATCAAGGTGACCCCGGCCCATAGTTTCGTTGATAACGAGATCGCCCAGCGCCATAACCTTCCGAGCAGGAAGATTATCGATGAAGATGGCAAGATGATGGATAATTGCGGCAAATATGCCGGACTCAAGGTAGCGGAAGCGAGAGAGCAGATAGTGGCGGATATGCGAGCCATGGGGCTTATCGACCACATTGACGAAGACTATGTGCATAACGGCGCTTTCTGCTATCGTTGCGGATCAGTGATCGAGCCGCTTCCTTCTCGCCAATGGTTCGTGGCAGTTGACAAACCGCTCGACCGTTTCCAGGGAAAGTCCTTGAAGCAAGTAGCCAAAGAAGCCGCGCTGGCAGGAGAGATAAAATTTGTGCCCAATCGTTTCCATAAACGGTATGTCGATTGGATGGAAAATCTCCATGATTGGTGCATTTCGCGCCAGATCTGGTTTGGCCATCGCATCCCGGTCTGGTATCGCGGCGAAGAAACCTATGTCGGCGAACAAGACCCGCCGGGAGCCGGCTGGGTCCAGGATGAAGATACCTTGGATACTTGGTTTTCTTCCGGCATGTGGACCTTCTCTACGCTGGGCTGGCCGGAAAATTTCCAAGGCGGAAAGAAGATCGGCGATTTGGCTAAATTCCACCCTACGCAAGTACTGGAAACCGGATATGAAATCATTACTCTCTGGGTATCGCGCATGATAATGATGTCGCTCTTTGCGATAGGTGAAATACCCTTCCACGATGTATACTTACATGGGATGATCCTAGACAAGGATGGTAAGAAGATGAGTAAGTCCAAAGGCAACGGCACCAATCCGCTTGACGTGATTGAGCACTATGGCGCTGATGCGGCTCGGTTATCCCTGCTCATGGGCGCTACGCCAGGCAATGACACCCGTTATAGTCAAGAGAAAGTCGAAGCCAAGCGTAATTTCATCAATAAGCTGTGGAACGTTTCGCGTTTCATGATCAGCCAGGGGGCGGATATAAAAAGCGGCTCCAAATTGCCCGAACCTAAGAGTGCAGCGGACCGGTGGATCCTTCATTCTTTAGCCCAAGCCGCTGTTTCCACTTATGAGTTGCTGGATAGCTACGAATTTTCCTTGGCGGCGGAAACTTTGACCGATTTCACCTGGAATAAGTTAGCCGATTGGTATTTGGAAGTATCCAAGTTCGAACCGGAAGGCAAAGCGGAGATGTTCTCCTTCATCCTTCGTCAGACCCTGATGCTTTGGCACCCCTTCATCCCCTTCGTTACCGAAGCGATCTGGCGACAAGGTAGCGATGAGCCGCTTCTTATCTCTCAATGGTTCGGCAAGGAGGGATTCGCCAGTATCCTGGCTGAGCTAGCTAGCGCACCACAGGATTTCTTGCCAGTTTCCGCCCTTATCACCTCGATCCGCAATGCTCGTAGTGAGCATGGCATCGAGCCGGGCAAGAAACTCTCTGCCAAACTCATCACTACTTCCCCTGTCGTGGCGGCTAACTTGGCGCTGATAAGGAGTCTCAAGACCGGTTTGTCCGAGATAGAGATCATCAAGAAAGAAGAGGAAATCGCTGACGCGATAACCATCGTTTCCGGTGGGGATATCATATATTTGCTTGGCGCGGTCGATTCGGCCAAGGAGAAGGATCGCCTCGCCAAAGAGCAGACTCGTCTCTCATCTCTTGTTACTTCTCTTAAGGGGCGCTTGGCTAACCAGGAATTTATCGACCGCGCACCAGCTCATATCGTCGAGCAAGAGAGACAGAAGCTTGTTAAGCTAGAGTTAGAACTCGAAAATATAACTAAGCAACTATGACCCTAAAGAAATATCTATTGATGATGGCCATCCTTTCTGCCATATGTTGGCTGGTGGTCGCTTTCATCGTCAGTGTCGTTAATCCGCAAGCCACTAATTGGCTCGGAATCGCCCTTTTCTATATCGCCTTCTTCTTAGCTAGCAGCGGGACCGCCGCCATCTTGGGGTTTTTGGTACGTTTCGGGCTGATGAAGAAGGAATTAGAATTCAATCTGGTCAAGATCGCCTTTCGTCAATCCTTCCTATTCGGCCTCTTCTTATTGTCGGCTCTTTTTCTGCTATCCCAGCATCTATTCACATGGATCAATATCTTCCTGCTGCTGGTGGTATTTGCCATCATCGAGCTATTTTTCATAAACTACAAGAAAAGTCGTTAATAATCATATGAAAGAACAATTGCAACGATTGCGGGCAGAGATAGAAAGTGCCATATCAACTGTCAAGGATGCTGACGGCATCCGCGAAACGGAACTGAAATATTTTTCCCGCAAAGGTCCTTTGAGCCAGATCATGAAAGGCATCAAAGACATGAGCGATGAGCAGAAAAAAGAATTCGGTCCGCTCGCCAATGAAGTGAAGGCCGCGCTTAGCGCTAGCCTGGAACAGGCCAAGCGCCGTTTCTTGCCTATATCAGGCGGTAATATAGATCCGACCTTGCCTGGCCAAACTTTGCCTCAAGGCCATCTAAGCCCCATCACCCTGATGGAAAGGGAGCTGGTCGACATCTTTGCTTCTCTGGGGTTTTCCGTCTTCGATGGGCCGGAGCTAGATAGCGACTACTATAATTTCGCTTCCCTAAATATTCCGGCTGACCATCCGGCGCGCGATATGCAAGATACTTTCTATGTCGACAAGAAGGGCGAGGACGGCAAGCTTGATCTGCTTATGCGTACCCAGACCTCTAACTTGCAAGTGCGAGCCATGCGGAAGCTAGGCGCGCCGCTTCGGGTAGTGATGCCTGGACGCGTTTTCCGCAATGAAGCGACCGATGCGCGCCATGAGCATACTTTCTATCAATTCGAAGGCCTGATGATTGCGGAAGATATTAATTTCGCGCACCTTAAGAAAGTGTTCGAAATAGTCGGACAGCGCCTGTATGGGCCGGACACTAAGATCCGCATGCGGCCCAAGTTCTATCCCTTTGTCGAACCAGGATCGAATGGCGAATATACTTGCTTCCTTTGTAATGGCCAAGGCTGCCGTGTTTGCAAGGACACCGGCTGGTTGGAGATAGTCGGCTGCGGCCTCATCCATCCACGCGTTCTCGAGGCGGGCGGTATCGACCCGAAGAAATATTCCGGTTTCGCTTTCGGTTTCGGCTTGAGCCGTCTGGCGATGCTCAAATATAATATCGACGATGTCAGGCTGCTTACCGGCAACGACCTGCGCTTCCTCGAACAGTTCTAACTTGACCTATATGTATATATCTTTAGACTGGATACAAGAATTTGTCTCTCTTCCCAAAAAAGCTAGCGTGCAGGAGATTTCCGACTTGCTCACTGCTCACACTGTCGAGGTGGAGAAAGCGACTAAACAGGGGGCTTCCTTCGACAAGGTGGTGGTGGGAAAAGTGCTCTCTGTCGCCAAGCACCCCAATGCTGACCGTTTGCGGGTAGCGCAAGTAGATGTGAAGGAGGAGGAACTTACCATCGTCTGTGGCGCCCCGAATCTCGAGGCCGGGCAGATGGTAGCGGTATCGCTCGTCGGTGCCAAGCTTCCCAATGGGGTGGAGATAAAGGAAAGCGAAATCAGGGGACAGAAATCTTCTGGCATGATTTGCGCTGAGGATGAACTGGGGCTCGGCACTAATCATGAAGGTATCATGGTGCTCGACAAGAAGGCTAAGGTCGGCCAGCCCTTCGCCGAGTATCTGGGCTTGGATGATACCGTTTTAGAAATAGATAATAAGTCATTATCTAACCGTGGCGATCTCTGGGGCCAATATGGCTTAGCGCGCGAGCTTAGCGCCCTATATAACATCCCGCTCCAGCCATATCTCAAGGGAGAATCCCTGCTTCCGGGTGAAGAAGATAAATTACCGAAATTGGACGTGAAGGTAGAGGAAAAGAAGCTTTGCCCTCGTTATATGGCGATAAAGGTGGACGGGGTGGAGGTTAAACCTTCGAGCCAGGCTATCCAGAAACGCCTGCTGGCCGTCGGCCTCAAGCCGATAAATAATATAGTCGATATCAGTAATTATGTGATGTGGGAACTCGGCCAACCTATGCACGCTTTCGATGCCGCTAAAGCGCCGGAGATAATCGTACGCCTAGCCAAGAAAGGTGAAGAGATAATGACCCTTGATGGCAAGGCTAAGGAGCTGGAGCCCTCGATGCTGGTCATCGCTAATGCTAAGGAAGCTATCGCGGTCGCTGGGGTCATGGGTGGGCAGGATAGCGCTATTTCTGCTGACACCGTTTCTATCATCTTCGAAGCAGCTAACTTCGAACCGGCCTCGATCCGGCGGACTTCGGAAGCCATCGCTTCCCGGACCGAGTCATCCGTGCGTTTCGAGAAGGGCTTGGATCCGCGTGATTGCGAGACCGCTCTCAAGCGCGCTTTGGAACTGCTCAAGGAATCATGCCCTACAATGGAGATCGCCAGCCGTGTTACCGATATCAGCCACTATGACGAGAGCGTCAAGCAGGTGAAGATGTCATATAGCTGGATAGAGACTAAGCTAGGCCAAACTATCCCACAGGAACAGATCAAGGATATATTAGAGAAGCTCGGCTTCGTTGTTGCCGAAGAAGCGGATGAGCTTGTCATCGATATACCTAGTTGGCGCTCGGTCAAAGATGTATCTATCGCCGAAGACGTCCTGGAAGAGATTGCCCGTATTTATGGGTATGACAAGATCGAATCGCGTTTCCCAAAAGTCGAGCTTTCCTTGCCGCCAGTGATGGAAGATCGCCGATTGGAGGACCAGGTAAAAGACGTTCTCTGTCGCGATGCTGGATTATCGGAAGCATATAACTATTCTTTCGTGGGAGAAGCTGTCCTCAAGAAGGCGGGATTCGATCCGGCCAAACATCTCAAGTTGGCCAATCCTCTTTCCCAGCAATTGGCCTTCTTGCGCCAGAATCTGCTTTTGGGGCTGCTCGCTTCGGTTAAGGCTAACCAATTCAATTATGAGGAAGTAGGTTTGTTCGAAGTCGGGCGGGTATTTATCGACTTGCCGGGAAAATATAACGCATCACCCGAGAAAGATAGTGGGTATCTGCCGCATCAGGGCAAGAAGGTCGGCATCATCTTCTCCTCCGCTAAGGAAGATTGCTTTGCTAGGGTCAAGGGTGTTGTCGCCTTGCTTTGTCGCCAATTGCTAGAAGAAGAACCGCGTTTCCTTAGTGCGGAAGATGCTCCGCTTTGGGCCGCTTCTGGCGCCTATGCCAATATCAATATCGGAGAAGGCAATATCGGCTATGTCGCGCCGATAGATGGGAAGGCAGCGGCGGAATCCGGACTCAAGAAAGGTGCCGCCTATGCCGAAATATCTTTTGACGATCTCTTAGGAGCGAGCTTGCAGGCGCCATTGCGTCGGTATCATGGCTTGCCTAAATTCCCGGCCGTATCGCGCGACTTAGCCTTTGTTATTGATGAAGAAATAGAGTATAATGATATCAGCCAAGAATTGCAGCCCAGTGGCGGATTGGTGGCGAAGATAGAGTTGTTTGATGTATATCGAGGAGAGGAACTCGGGGAAGGCAAGAAGAGCCTTGCTTTCCACATCTGGTACCAATCTCCCGAGAGGACTCTTACTTCGCAGGAGGTCGAAGAAGCGGAAAAGGTGATGATACAGAGGATGTCAGAGCGCTTCGCGGCTAAGGTTAGATCTATATAATCTAAAAACATATGCTATTCCAAACTTCAGGCGACATCCTCCACCTAGTACTGTCGATCTGTATCGCGGTACTGACTTTCTTCCTCTGCTGGGCCCTATATTACTTTATCTCGAGTGTCCAGAGGATACATCGGGTGATAAAGAAGGTCGAGGCGGGAGTCGATAAGGCGGAGCAATTGATGGATATGATAAAGGACAAGGTGCACAACAGCGCCTCCTATGTCATGATGGCCGGCGAGATTATCAAAAAGGTGAGCGAACTAGCCAAGAATCGCTACGAGAAGAGATCGGAAGAGAAAAAATCCAGCAAGAAGAAGAAACAATCTTAAGGAATATCGTTAGATACAAAAAAGCCTCCTAGTCGGGAGGCTTTTTGGCATCAATAGATAAAAATTGGCACCTTTCGGTATTATTTGCTATGATTTAGGGAATATTATTCTTTTAGAACCTTAAATTAAACGACAGGAAGGAGGAAGAAATGAAAATTATACCCATCACTTATCAGGTCTCTATAAATGACCGGGTATTCTTTCGGCGGCTAAGAGTGCCGCATGCGCCTCGGATCGGGGAGTCGATCAGGATGTCGGGCATCAGTTTCGTAGTCAAAGACGTGGAACAGGACCTCGATGCCTATATTGAAGGCTTCTATTCTGACCAGAGCTATGAGTTCGTCAGGCTGGAGTTAAAGGCAGGGCAGGATGAAGATCTAGTCATGGTCACCTTGCTTGGTGACCTTTGGTTAGAGAGGCCTTGATAAAGAAGTCTTATGGAATATAGGGCTTCTTTTTTATTAGCTCAATATTATTTCTCCAAGTTATTTTTTCTATGGGTCCGGCTATTCGCACTCCTTGTTGCTGCAATATTCGTCGCCGTCCTTCTTCTGTAACATGGGTGAGCCGCACAGGTCGCACATTTTGCCGGTCGGTTTGTCAGGATAGGCGTTCTTGCAGGCTGGATATTGGTTGCAGGCGTAGAAGATGCCGCGACGGCTGCGCTTAGCCACTATCTTTCCTTTCTTGCAGGCCGGGCAATCGATGGTCTCTTCGCTACTGGCGCCATTACCTCCGATATTCTTGATATTGCGGCATTTGGGGAAGGCGCTGCAGGCGAGGAAGGGCCCAAATTTGCCTTTCTTGGCGACCATATCGGCGCCGCACTTGTCGCATTTCTCATCAGCGTGCTCGGCCTGGATCTTCTCCAGTTCCTCATCTTTCTTCTTGTCCATCGACTTGATGTTCTTACAGTCGGGGAAGGCGCTGCAGGCGAGGAACTTGCCGAAGCGGCCGGTCTTGATTATCATCGGCGCGCCGCATTTATCGCATTTCTCATCGGATCTTTCTTCTGGCATAATATCGCTTTTCTTAATTTCTTCATATTTGTTCTCCAGGTTACGGTGGAATTCGCTATAGAAGCCGTCTAGGAGCGGTACCCACTTTTTCTTGCCTTCGGCCACTTCGTCTAGGTCGTCTTCCATCTGGGCGGTGAACTTATAGTCCACGATCAGGGGAAAGTGTTCGGTCAGCACCTTATTAACCACGAAGGCAATCGGTGTGGGAGCTAATCGCTTGTCATCCGCGCGTTCTACGTAGTTGCGGGCGATGACGGTGGATATGGTTGCGGCGTAGGTGGATGGGCGACCGATGCCGTATTTTTCCATTTCCTTGACCAGTCCGGCATCCGAGTATCTCGCCGGTGCCTTGGTCTCGTGTTCGATGCTTGAGGAAGATACCAAGGCGATCGCTTCGTCCTTATCCAGGCTCGGCAGGTCTTGTTCGCTCACTTTTTCCGGGTATAGCTTGAGGTAGCCCGGGAAACGGATAATTTGCCCAGTAGCGCGGAAATCATACCTTTCCTTCCCCTTGGCCTCGACCGTGATAGAAGAATTATCCATTTCCGCGGCGGCCATCTGCGTAGCTATGGATCGTTGCCAGATAAGGCGGTATAGCTTCAATTGGCCTGGCTCTAACTTTCCCTCCATCTGTTCGGGATCAAGGGTGGCATCGGTAGGGCGGACGGCTTCATGCGCTTCTTGTGCGTTTTTGCTGCGGTTCTTGAAGAATCTCGGCTTTTCCAAAGCATATTCTTGGCCTAGAGCCGTGGTGATGTATGCTTTTGCTTCCTGGGTGAACTTACTGGAAAGATTGACCGAGTCGGTGCGCATATAGGTAATATGTCCTTCTTCGTAGAGTTTCTGGGCGACGGTCATGGTCTGCTTGGCGCTAAATCCTAGCCAGCGGTTAGCGGTCTGTTGCAGGGTGGAGGTGGTAAAAGGGGCCGGCGGTTCTTTTTTGGTGGCTTTCTTAGCGACATCCTTGATGCTTAGCTGTGATACCTTGAGGTCGGCTTCTATTTCTTTCGCTCGGATTTCGTTGAGACTAAGTTTATCGAAAGATTTTCCAGCGACGGCGATAAGCTGAGCGACTAATTCCGAATCTTTCTGGGAGAGCGCACGGAATTTAGCCTCTAAGCTCCAATATTTCTGGGCCTTGAAAGCTTTTATCTCTTCTTCTCGTTCGACAATCAGGCGGATAGCGGCGCTTTGTACGCGTCCGGCCGAGAGGCCTCTAGCTACTTTCTTCCAGAGGAAGGGGGAGAGCTCATAGCCGACTAAGCGATCAAGCAAGCGTCTAGCTTGTTGGGCTTCCACCAGCTTCATATCGATGGTCCGGGGAGATTTCATCGCTTCTTCGATGGCTTCTTTGGTAATCTCATGGAAGACGATGCGCTTGGTGTTTTCCGCTGGGAGATCAAGTGCTTGGCTCAGATGCCAAGCGATCGCTTCTCCTTCGCGGTCTTCATCGGAAGCTAGGATGACCTCAGCGGATTTCTTAGCTTGGTCGGCCAGCTTCTTGACCACCGGCTTAGCTTTTTTCGGTATCACGTATTCCGGTTCGAAACCGTTTTCGATATCGATGCCCATCTTCTTCTCCGGCAGGTCGCGAATATGGCCGAAAGACGATTCGACCAGGTATCCTTTGCCTAGGAATTTGGAGATTGTCTTAGCTTTTGTGGGGGATTCTACTATTATTAGCTGCATAATTTTATTATCTTGACAAGCGCTTTTACGGCTGTTAATATGATTTTTCCTCGAGCTAGCCTCCGGCTTCTTGCTTATACGGCTCCGATGGAATGGTCGGCAATTACTCCTCCTTATTGTCCCCATTCTTTGGTGCCTATAGGCAGGAAATCGGAAGTCAGCTCATCATCGCGCCAGTTCGCTTACCTGCGAGCTGGCTTTTTTTATCGTTTCTAGCTCTTCGCCGCTAAAGCGTTGCAGGACGAAGGAGAGGGTGGGGATGACAGTCTTAGCCAAATCGTTCTTTATGCCGATGCGCAGCCGGGAAAAATCCTTAGTTTTTAGCTCGGTGATTATCGATTGGACTCCTTTATGCCCAGCACTGCTGCGCCCCTTATCTAGTTTGTTCTTTCCTAGCTCCAGATCGATATCGTCATGGATGACGGCTAGGACATCGGATAGATCAGCCCCTTTCTTGGTAATTCCCATGAATCTGGGTAGGAGATGATAGTATGAGAGGATCTTGCGGGCGCTGCGTCCGGATTCGTTCATGAAAGTGAGGGGCTTGGCGAAGATTATGCCACCCTTTTCGCAGACTAAGGCCTCGAAGCGCTTCTCATGGCGCCAAGTTTCACCAGCCAGGTATTCGTCCAAGACGAGCCAGCCAGCATTATGCCTAGTCCGTTCATATTTTTCCCCGGGGTTGCCCAGAGCAATGACTACTTTCATACTGATGATATTATATATGATATTATGGGAGGATAAAATGGGAAAGGCGCTGATATGCTCAAGCGCCTTTTTGTTTGCGGCGTCCGCGCGTTACCGCCAAGGTGATAGGGGTGGCGAAGAAGCCGAAAGTTTTCCGTAGTTGGTTCTCCATGAAGCGTACGTATGAGAAATGGAGATTGTCGTTAGTGCCGACCCGGACTTCGAAGAAGGGTGGGTTGTTTTCTGGTTGGGTTAGCTCGTATATGCGGGGAGCCTTGATGCCCTTGCCCTTAGCTGGGGGATGGATTTTTACGATCTTGTTCAGGAAATGGGAGAGCTGGGAGTTGCTAAGGGAGATGGCGCGGGCGTCATAGGCACTGATTATCATATCAAGCATCTGATTGACGGAGAAGCCGTTTTTAGCTGAGACGAAATGGATAGGGACCCAGGCGATGAAGGGGAAGCGGTCTTGGATCAGGAGGGTAGCTTTCTTCATGTCCCTGTCTGGTACGGCGTCCCATTTGTTGGCGATAATGATCGCACTTTTGCGGCGTTTGACCACTTCTTCGGAAATCTTGAGGTCTTGGTGGGTGATTTCATCGGAAACATCAATCATCAATAGCGCCACATCCGATTCGTCCAGGGCCCGCAAGCTCTTGCTCATGCTGTATTTTTCTAGAGTTTCCTGCTTATGTCCGTGTTTGGAAAGGCCGGCTGTGTCGATAAAGACGAACTGGCGGCCTTGGTATGATATCTCGGTATCTTTCGGTTCACGAGTGGTGTGAGGTATCTCGCTGACTATCGCCTTCTCATAGCCGATGATCCGGTTGAAGAAAGAAGATTTGCCGACGTTAGGTTTGCCTACGAGGCAGACGCGGATAGGGGGTTTCTTTCCCTCTTCGTTCTTTTCTATATTAGTACTTGGGTTTTCTGGCAGCAGGGCCATGATACGGTCGAGCAGGTCGCCCGTACCGGATCCGGTCGCCGCGGAAATAAGCATCGGTTCGCCAAGTCCCAAGCGGTTAAATTGCGATGATTCGCCAGCTTGCTTGAAATTGTCCACCTTATTGGCGGTGAGGATCGATTTGGCAACGTAATGAGGGCGGCGGCGGATGAGTCTGGCGATTTCCCGGTCTTCCGGCATCAAGCCATCCTTATTATCCACCAGGAATATCAGGACATCGGCTTCCTTGAGATATTTTGCTACTTGTTTCTGGGCTTTCTGGTCGATATCATTTTCCGCTTTCTTGTCATTAGAGATAAACAGAGCATCCATGAGTCCAGCTGTGTCTACCAAACGGAAATCCCTCCCTTGCCAGGAAGCGACGTTCTCATTGCTATCGCGCGTGGTGCCGGGGATAGCCGAAACGAGCGCCTGCTTGCTCTCGATGAGGCGGTTAAAAAGAGTCGATTTGCCGACATTAGTCCGGCCGAAGATCGCTACGGTCGGGAGCCGGTTGGCGTCCGTTTGTTCCATATATCTATTGTTACTGCGCAGATGTTCCGAGGATGAGGACGAAGTCGGGGCTGGAGGAGGCTTGGGCGTTGATAACGTCGCTAAGCCAAGTAGGAATTTCCGAGGCTTGCTTGGCGTCGAGGCTATCCTTCATGTATTCCAATTGCTCATTTTTGGCGCCGAAGCTTAGATCGTATATTATTGAATCACTATAATCCCTTACGCCGGCGTTACCTACTTGCACGATGTCGAACCCATCCGCCTGCAGAGTACCGGCCGTGGTACCAGCCAGTCCGGTTATCCAGGTGCCGTTGAGGACAATGACCTTAGCATTTATATCTATCTTTGGCAATTCAGCGGTTTTATCTGATAGGGAAGATGAAGTAGAGGTATCTCCGAATATACCCTTGATATGGTTATTTATCTTCTGGAAGTTGCCGCTCGACGGAACCAATATATAGGCGCCGTCTTCTCCCCGAGAGTCTACCAGAAAACCTTCCGGGCTATTACTGAAGACAAAGCTGCTAATATTGGCTTTATCAACATCGCGGTATTTATCCCAGAGCCGGATTATTTCCCAGACGCTGATATCGGTATCAATGCTGTCGCTAAGCTCGCTGATGACCCGGGTGACCATGCCTGGCTTGAGAATATTGCCGCGGGAGAGCAGCTTGTCTTTAGCCGCTTGGATGATTATCTGTTGGCGCCTGGCGCGGGCGAAGTCGGTGCCTTCGCTGCCATAGGCATGGCGGCTGCGGGCGTATTTGAGGGCGGTTTCGCCATCCATATTCTGCAATCCGGCATCGAAATGAAGATGCTCGAATCGAGAGTAATAGTCGGCGGCATCCTCGCGTCCTTTGATGGGGTAGCTGTAGTCATCGAAAGCGTTCTCAACATTGACTTCTAATCCGCCGAGCTCGTCGATGATATCGATGAAGCCCTGGAAGTCGATGCGGACGTAATAGTGAATAGGGATGTCGAAGACCGAACTTAGCGTTTCCATGGTAGCCGGGCCACCACTGCCTGACTCATCGCTTTCTGCCAAGGCATTGATGCTATTTATCTTCCGCCAGCCATAGCCTTCGATTGGTACGACCAAGTCACGGGGAATGGAAATGAGGGAGACTTTCTTAGTCGAAGGCTGGATGCTTGCCAGCATGATAGTATCAGTCAGGTAGCCGCCTTCATGGTTTTCTCCCCCCATACCTAAAAGCAGGATGTTTATCCTGTCTTGTTCTTCGCCTTTGAGCTTGTTATCTTCGCTTTCGGTGAGCTTCTTGACCCGGTTCAAGATGTTCGTGCCGAACCAGTCGTGTCCGGTCTGGCTGGAGATAAGGACATTGCCGGAAAAGATGATGCCTAATATCAGTACGGCGATGATTATCCTGGTTATCCTCTTGGTGCGTTTACCCTGGATGAGGACTTCCTCGGAGATATCGCCTGCTTCCTGTCTTTCCGACTGCTCAAGCTCTTCTATTTTTTTCTTGAAGTCGATCATATGGATGCTATCTCCGTAATCCGTTTTTTGGCGGATTATCCTGCTTATTCTGTTGTCGGGCTGCCCGGAATTGAACCGGGATCACACGCACCCGAAGCGTGTATAATAGCCTTTATACCACAGCCCGAACTGTGGACCCTAGGAGACTCGAACTCCTGACCCTCTGCTTGTAAGGCAGATGCTCTACCAACTGAGCTAAGGGCCCAGGCCACTTTCTTACACTAGTATAGACAGAAACTTGCGATAAGGCAACTATTGTCCGCCGCCCGAGTTAATAAGAGGTTTTAGCATCCAGGTGAAGAAGTCATCCGAGGTGCCGGTGGCGAGGATTATGCCGAAGAAGGCGATAACGATGCCGATCAGCTTATAGCCTAAACGACTGCCGCCATCCGCTCCCAGCTTCTCTTCGAACCAGCGTAAACGGCCGAAATTTTGCAGGAACCATTCGGTTTTGATGACTAGGAAACTGCCGAGCGCGATCAGCGCGATGCCCAATACGATTTTCATACGGTTATTTTATATAACTAAGGGGGTTTTTCTTGCCGCCACTTATTATGACTTCGAAATGCAAGTGCGGTCCGGTCGACCAGCCGGTCGAGCCCATCTTCATTATCTCTTGTCCGCGGGTGACCTTGTCGCCGACCGATACTTCCAGGTTGGAAGAGTGGGCGTATCTCGTCTTATAGCCATTGCCATGGTCGATGACGATGTTATAACCATAGCCGGTCGACCAGCCTGAGAGGATGACGGTACCATCTTCCGCTGCATAGACTGGTGTGCCAGTCTTGTTGGCGATATCAAGACCGGTATGCTTCAGGGAATAGTACTGGGTAATACGGTGGCCGACAGTGGGCCAGATCATTTTGCCGCCCGCATCATCAGGTGCTTGGCCAGCCGGTGTGCTGGCGGGGCTAGAAGGGGTAGATGGCTTTGAGCCGCCGGCGGTCTGGGTGGCACCGCTGCTTGTCGGGCGCTTATCACCCGGGATGATAATGGATTGTCCGATGCGTAGAGAAGCAGAGTCTAGGTTATTGGCCGTCATGATAGCGTCGACGGTCACATTGTAGTTAGAAGCTAGCTTGCCCATGACATCGCCGCTTTTAACCTTATATATCCAGCCAGAAACCGGCAGGATAGTAAGTTTGTCGCCGGGCTTTATCAGGCTGTATGCGGTAAGGTTATTGGACCAGAGTACGGTATTTATATTGATGCCGAAACGCTTGGCTATCCCGCTTATCGTATCGCCTTGAGCGACGGTGTAGTTGATTATTTCCGTACGCTTAGCGGGGGAACCTTGTTCAGGAGTGGTTTCGGATGATTGCTGGGCCATGGAAATCGATTGGTAGCGGGTAATTACTCCCCTTTCCTTGATGACCGACATAGTAAGCCAGCCTTCGCCAGCCCCACTTTCTTCTTCCCAACTTTCTGACGGTTTTTTGAGCGAGCTGTCGGTCGAGAAATATTTCTCGGTCGAGATGTCACCAACGGACATCGCTCCTTGCGCGATGAGCTCTTCTTCGGTCAGGGAGCTAAACTCGTTCTGGATCAGCGAAGCGATGATAGTCTGACTGAGTTTGCTCGTGTCCGCGCTTATCTTCTTAGTGAATACGTTGAGGCTGATGACGATGAGCAAGAGTAGCATTACTAAAAAAGAGCCCATATTGCGCCGTATCGTGCGCTCGACGGAAGTGTCTACCACGCCGGATTTCTTCAGCCGGAAGACGATATAATACAGCTTTAGGAGCGGCCTGAAGAAGAATATCCGGAAGATGCCTCTTATGACTAGCGAGATGGCCAGGATGGCTTTGCCTATCACATAACGGACAAGCATGAGCAGCTTGACTATCAGCATCAAGAAGCTGATTATTAGGTTTTTCAGTTTGGATCCAAGTTGTTCGGCGATATTTTTAGTGCCTGTTAGATACAGTCAATACTATCATCTTTGCTGTTTTATAGTCAATTTGCTATAATGACAAAGTAATAATTTCATAATTTTTTTCCTATTATTACATCAAATAGTTTTATAATTTTACCAAAATGATTAATAATCCCATAAAAGCCCCATATAATCTCGTAGTACTTGCGGTCTTAGATGGTTGGGGTATCACTCGTCCCGGCCAAGGTAACGCTATTAGTCAAGCCAAGACGCCCTTTTTTGATAAATCATCTAAAATATATCGACGTTTTCTGCTCGAAGCTTCGGGCAAGAAGGTGGGTCTACCGAGCGGCGTCTTCGGCAATAGTGAAGTCGGCCATTTGAATCTGGGTGCTGGTCGAGTGGTATGTCAGGATATATTAAGGATAGATGAAGCGATAAAAAATGGCGATTTCAGGAGAAATCAAGCTTTCGGCCAAGCGATAGCGCATGTGAAGAAAGAAAAAGGAGTTTTGCATATCATGGGGCTAGTCTCGGATGGCCGCGTCCATTCTTCACTCAACCACCTTTTCGCCCTTTTGGAGACGGCTAAGGAAAATAAGGTAAAGGAGATCTTGGTTCACGTATTTTTAGATGGCCGTGACACGCCATATAACAGCGGGATAAGGTACGTGAAGAAATTGGAAGAAAAGATGAGAAAGATAGGGGTGGGGAGGATAGCTAGCGTTATCGGCCGCTTCTATGCCATGGACCGCGATAACCATTGGGAGTGGACTAAGCGAGCATACCGGCTCATAACCGAAGGCGAAGGCGAAATGTTCGAGAGTGCCGAAGCGGGGATCAAGGCGAAATACCAAGCAGGGATATATGATGAAGAGATGACGCCGATTGCTATCGGGAAACGAATCAAGATTTGCGCAAAGGATGCGGTTATCTTTTTCAATTACCGCGCTGATCGGGCCAGGCAGCTTACCAAGGCCTTCGTGGCTGATAAGACGCCGCAGGAATTGGAAAGGAAACGGAGGATAAAAGGCTTGGTGTTCTTAGCCATGACACGATATGAGAAGGACTTGCCTTGTGCAGTAGCCTTCCCGCCGATACATGTCGAGCAAGGTTTTGGGGAGACAATATCCCAGCGGGGATTGAAACAGTTGCGCCTAGCGGAGACGGAAAAATATGCACACGTGACCTATTTTTTCAATGGAGGGGTAGAGAAGCCTTTTCCCGGGGAAGATAGGCAAGTCATTCCTTCGCCACGGGTGGAGAGCTATGCTCAGGCGCCAGCCATGTCGGCTAAGCAAATAGCCGATAAGGCGGTGGCAGGCATCCGTTCCGGCCAGTATTCCTTCATATTGATAAATTTTGCCAATGCCGACATGGTCGGCCATACCGGCAATATCAAGGCCGCAATCAAAGGTATAGAGACGGTAGATGGTTGTCTTAGCCGGATATATAGAGAGTTGGCAAAACAACACGGTGTCCTTTTAGTTACCGCTGACCATGGCAATGCCGATAGTATGTTTGATAACGAGAGCGGCGAGATCGTCAAAGAACATTCATACAGTCCGGTTCCCTTTATCATCATCCATCCTGATTTTCGACAAAGTAATAAAGGTAGATTCTATTTGGAGAAGGTCAAGGGCGCTTTGGCCAACGTCGCCCCCACCATCTTGGAGCTCCTGAAAATAGCGAAGCCGGAAGAGATGGATGGAAAGAGCCTGGTATAGCTGGTAGTAATATTTATATTTGAAAAAAGCTAGCTTTGAGGGCTAGCTTTTTCTTATATGAATGAAGTTTGGTGGTGCCTTAGTTTCCCGGTACTATCACCTCAAATGGCTTAGTTTGGCCATAGGCTTTGGGACCGCGCTCTAGGCAATATGACTTGATATTGCGCTTGAACCAGGGCGTACGGTTTTTCTGGATGAGGCCGGTGATATAGTAGGTCATCGCCATGACGCCAGCGAAGCCTAGATTTTTGGGCTCCGCTACTTGCCAGCGATTATCCCCGAATAGTTTGTTTTCCCCGATACTTATCACCATTTCTCCCTTATCTGGATGTACGAATTTAGCATGGCGGGCCTGGCCATGGGAGAAGGCGCGCAAGGAAAGGTGATTGCCGAATAGTTCGTTGCGCTTTATATCGAGCATGGGGCAGATGGCTTCGAAGCGGTCAGGCAGGAGGAAGGTGAAGGACTTGTACTTGAAGAAATCTTTAGGCAGGCGTTGCTTCTTAATCCAGGTTGCTATTTCCTTGGCGTTTCCGTTTTCCGCTCCTAGCATCATTCCTAGGTAGGTCGATACATTATATGTATATGGTTCGGGAAGCTTGCGGAAGGCAAGAGTATGGTCAGCTAGCTTGGCGGCGCTCGAGTCAGCAGAACAAGTGAGTAAGATGGTCTTTAGCTTATTTTTCCGGCAAAGTTCGGTTTCCCAGACAGAATCTTTCTCGCCGGAAGCAGAAATTATCACGGCCGTATCCATCATCTTACGTTTGATTAGCTGGCCATAGCCTTTGATGATTTCCTTGAGGTTGCTTTCATTGGCTAATATAGCCGGTTTTCCCGAGAAGAGGATAGCGCCGGTGTTATAGGCATTGCCGCTGCCGATAACCAGAGGCCAGTTGAGCTTGTCTGCCTCGAAGCGGGGCGGCTTATGCTTAGTGAAAAAATCGAGCGCTTTCTTTACGCTCAAATCGAGAGTGTCTAGTTCCATATTGTTTTATCCGTTATTTATGCTTATTTTAATTATAGCCAATATTGATTTTTTGTTCAATTTGCTATAATATGACTAGGACTTACATATAGTTTGAAGTAATATTTTTTATGTCTGGACACTCCAAGTGGGCGACTACGCATCGCCAGAAAGAATTGATAGACGCTAAGCGGGGCGCAATTTTCACGCGGCTGGCTAATGCTATCTCTATTGCCGCTAAGAAAGGCGGCGATCCGGAGGCCAATGCTTCCCTCCGATCGGCGATTGATAAGGCTAGGGAGGCGAATATGCCTAAAGACAACATTGAGCGGGCCATCAAGAAGGGCACCGGTGAACTCGGTGGCGAGCAGATCGAGGAGATATACTATGAAGCGATCGCTAACGCCGGCATCCAGTTTATCGTCAAATGCACTACCGACAACAAGAACCGGTCCAGCTCTACCGTCAAGCATATATTCAGCAAGAACGGTGGAGCCTTCGGTTCGGTGATGTGGAATTTTTCCCTGCAGGCCGTCTTCATGGTCAGTCAGGAAGAGATTAGTAAATCAGGTCTGGCCTTAGATGAGATGGAATTAGAATTGATTGATCTCGGGATCCTTGATTTCAATAAGGAAGAAGAGGGTGTCAGTATCTACGCCCAAGCCACTGATTTCCAGAAGATAAACGACTGGTTGGCGTATAAAGGGATAAAGGCGGCTTCAGCCGAACTCGAATATGTCGCCAAGGAAAAGCAGGCGGTCAGTCCGAGTGACCAGGAGAAGCTTGATAAGGTGATGGAAGAATTGGAGAACAATGAGGACGTAGATAATTATTATCATAACATCGCTTGATATGCGCGATCGGGTAATACTTGGCATCGATCCAGGCATCGCCGATACCGGCTATGGCCTGATCAAGGTATCAGGTAATAAGGCTGTTTGCCTCACCTATGGCTCTATAAAGACTCCGGCTGATATGGACTTAGCCGAGCGTTTAATTCTCCTTAATGAAGGATTGGCTAAGCTGATTAAAGAGTATAAGCCGGACTTAGCGGCGATTGAAGAATTATTTTTCAATAAGAACGTACGCACGGCCTTGATAGTTGGCCAAGCCAGAGGCGTCGCCTTGCTTACACTCAGCCAGAATGGCGTACCGATTTTCAATTTCACTCCTTCCCAGGTCAAGCAGGCGGTTTGCGCCTATGGCCAAGCCTCCAAGTTGCAAGTGCAGAAGATGGTCAAGATGATCCTTGCCTTGGAAAAAATACCCAAACCTGATGATGCCGCGGACGCGCTAGCGATTGCTCTCTGCGCCATTAATTGCCGATAGTTTATGCAGAAAAAATTAAAGATAGTAAGCATTTCTTCCGAAGTCGCCCCGTTTTCCAAGACGGGTGGTTTAGCTGATGTTGCCCGCAGCCTCCCCAAAGCCCTCAAGCGCTTGGGGCACGATATCATCATCATCACTCCTCTATATAGCAAAGTGATTGATAAGAAGACACACAAACTGAAACTCCTTTTCGAAGATGTGAAGATATATCTTAACTCACAGGATTGCGAGACTTTCAACGTCTGGCAGGGATATCTGATGGAGGAGTTGCCGGTATATTTTATCGAGAATAAGAAATACTTTTCCAAACATAAGAACATTTATGGCTCGAGCCATGAGAACGCCCGTTTCATGGTCTTTAATGTCGCCGCTCTCAAGCTTATCTCCCTGCTCAAGTTCCAAGCGGATATCGTCCATTGCCATGACTGGCAGAGCGGCCTCATCCCGCATTACCTTAAGAATGATTTCCGTTATTCCAAGACGCTCAGTAATGCCCGTACGGTATTTACCATCCACAATCTCATTTTTCAGTTCGGTCATAATTGGTGGGAAGTGCCGGTTTCCGATCGTGATTACGGCCGCTTAGCTATCCCTCATCTTGATAACCCTAAGCTAGAGACGATAAATTTTGCCAAGCGGGCCATCTTGTCGGCCGACATAATCAACACCGTGAGCGAACAGTATCGCGAAGAGATAATGACCAAGAAATTCGGACAGGATCTACATCGTATTCTCAAGAATAGAGAAGACCGGTTGTTGGGCATCATCAACGGTATCGACTATAATGCATATAACCCGGAAAAGGATAGCGGCCTCAAGGCTGATTATTCCTGGCAGGATTTCATGGCCAGCAAGAAGGTAAATAAAAGATTTTTGCAGGCTAAGCTTAACTTACCAGTAGATGAGAATATCCCGATGCTTTGCACGACTTCCCGTATCACTTTCCAGAAAGGTTTCCATCTGCTCTTCAATATCGCCGATGCCCTGATGAAACAAGACCTGCAATTGGTTATTATGGGCGACGGTGGTAAGGATTATCTGGCCGTTATCAAGAAACTTAGGAAAAGATATCCCAGGAAAATCGCTTGGATACCCTTTACCGGCAATAGCCAGCTGGAAACCAGCTTCTATGCCGCTTCCGATTTTTTCCTCCTGCCTTCTACCCATGAGCCTTGCGGCATCAACCAGCTCATCGCCATGCGCTACGGCTGCATTCCCATCGTGCGGGAAATCGGCGGATTATATGACACGGTCAGCGACTACGATCCAGCGACTGGTCGCGGCACTGGCTTCACTTTCCGCTATGAAGACAGCTTCCAATTCTTTGCGGCTGTAGTCCGGGCACTCGAGACTTTCCGTTATGCCAAGAGTATGGAAGCGTTAGTGAGGCGCGCGATGAAGCAATCTAATAGCTGGCAAATCCCGGCGAAGAAATATGTGAAGCTATATCGGCGCGCCTTGCGCCTGAAGATATGACTTGGGCCGCCTTCCTCCATTGGTATCAGCCGGCCAACAGCGAGGCCATCTTCATCAATGAAGCGGCTGACGCGAGCTATCGCTTCTTAGCCGACGTTTTGACTAAGCATCCGGAGATAAGGATGACTTGGAATATTTCCGGTTGCCTTATCGAGCGTCTGGCCGAATTGGGGGCTCAGGACGTTCTCGACGGAGTGCGCCGGTTGGCCAAGCGGGGACAGATAGAACTGGTAGGATCGGCGGCCTTCCATCCCCTTTTGCCGCTCATATCTCTTAAGGAAGCTCGGCGCCAGATAGTCGTACAGGAAGATATCTTGCGATCATACCTGGGTGTCGCTAAGCCGGTTGGATTCTTTTGCCCGGAAATGGGCTATAGCCCAGCAATCGGGAAGCTAGTGAAGGATATGGGCTATCAGTATTTAATATTGGATGAGCTGGCGATAGATGGGAAGCGTTTGGGCTCAGGGGTATATATTGATAAGGAGACGGGGATGAAGGTTATCGTTCGTAGCCGTCGCGCTTCCAACCGCTACGTACCAGATTACGTGGTCAAGAAATCTAAATTAGGTAGCATCGGCGGTGAGCTTATTATTACCGCTAACGATGCCGAGTTATACGGTTTGCGCCATCGTGATATTTCTGGCAATCTGGCAGCGCTGGCTTCGGTAGATAATCTGAAGTTCGCCCTGTTCTCCGAGTTAGCCGAAGCCCCTATCCATCGCCGGAGCGTTGCTCTGCGCGCTTCCACCTGGGAATCGAGCGAAGAAGAGCTATCCCGAGGAGAGGCTTTTGCTATTTGGCAAGGAAAGGATAATAATATTCAGAAGAAGCTTTGGGAACTGGCGGATTTGGCTCAGTTTGCCCTGGAACGCTTTGAGAAAGACGATAATTATGGTGCGTCCCTCTGGCACTTGTCTAGAGGGCTAGCCAGCTGCATGTTTTGGTGGGCGAGCGGCCATGATTTTTCTCGCCATTTCGGATCAATCGCTTGGAGTCCGGACGAAGTGGAACGAGGCCTTAACGACTTGGTAAGGTCGATAAGGGCGATAGGTGACAAAGATAGCGTTATTATAAAGAAAAAGGCGGAAGAATTAAGCGCCTCGATAAGAAAAGAACTGTGGCTTGCTCATTGGGAGAGGCAAGAAGCAAGACATTGATCGAATATGAATAAAATATTATCCCTGCTTGACCGGGATTTCGTCGTCAAGTATCTGGAAGAGAAGCTTCTGCCTATTTATCCTCAGATAGAGCGGATTTCCGAGGTGTCTATCAAGACGTATAAGAAGATGGTCTGGTCCGAAACGTATCACGTGGTGATTGGTTTCGATATCCGGGCTATCGGCCGGAACGAAGAGGAGATATGGCTGCCCGTCGTCTGTTCGGCGCACAGCAATGAGCCGAGAGAAGTGGCCTATAAGTGTATGCGATACCTTTGGGACAATGGCTTCGGTAATGATGATTTCCTTATTCCTCGACCTCTGTTCTTCGATCCGCATTTCAACGCCAATTTCTATCGCGCCCTCGAGGGCGATAATCTCTTGCGTTTTATCAAGGACGGGCAGATGGATACGGTCAAGGACCTGGTCGGCAAGAGCGCCCACTTATTCGCGCGTCTGCACGATTTGCCGCAGAGGGATTCCTTCGAATTCAATCCTGATAATGCGATGATAAGGACGGTAATCCCTGGAGTAGAGCATTCGGTGCGTGAAGTGAGGGAAAGATATGGCAACGAGCTATCCGATCGCATCGCCCGTCTCTATAGTATCTTCATTGATGAGGAAGAAGCGCGCCGGCCCTCCATCGAACTGTCAATCATTCATGGTGATGCCCACATGGAAAACGTCATCCATGCCGGAGCGCATAAGGTAGGGCTGATAGATTTTACGGATTTTTCCCTGTCTGACCGTTTCCGCGATGTCGGCACTTTCCTCCAGCAGCTGGGGCATAAGATAAGGGCGAAGGCGCAGGATGAGGTATCGCCTAAAGAATTCAAGTATGTTTTCTTAAATACCTATTTGGAAGCCGCCGGCCTTTCCTTAGATGGTGAAGTCCAGGCTAGGATCAACCTCTATTATAACTGGACCTCGCTTCGAACGGTGATATTTTGGCTCCTGAAGTACGAGCCTACACCGGAAAAAGCGATAGAAATGCTGGGATATTTAGAAAAGAATATCGAATCTCCCGATTTTCGAGCGCAGGACTGATTTCAAGTTTAGCCAGTCTCTTGCTATAATGTCTAATATGGCCAAAAGAAGAAAGAAGAAAGACAATCAAAACTACCTGTCCGTGCCAGGCTTTGAGCTGGACGATCAAGCTAAGCGAAGCATCGGGCTGGTATTGATATTTGCCTTCGGTTTCATTAGTTTGCTGGGCCTTTTTAACCTATCTGGCCAGATGGGGGTATTTATTTCTAAATGGTTGAGCCTGATTTTCGGCTTTGGTAAATGGCTAGTCCCCCTTATCTTCCTGTTTTGGGGCATATTGATCGTCAAGGAACGAACCATAGAGGTCAAGAAGAGCGACTATGTCGGTATCTCCTTGCTTTTTCTGTCATACCAGACGCTTTTCCATTTCTTTATCAGGCAAGCTGATTGGTTGGCAGCTGTCAGGGACGGTGTAGGGGGCGGCTATATCGGCTATTATCTCAGCCAAGGCACCATCTATATCTTGGGCTTCTGGGGCGGTGTGATTGCACTCCTGAGCATCTTTCTAGTCTCACTGGTCCTAGTGTTTAACACTTCGCTATCCAAGATAATTGGCCGGGAAAGCATTTTTGGTAAGATAGCGGCGATCGGATCGGAATTCTTCCGCACCTTGTTCTCTTCAGCCGTCAAGGAGTCAACCGGAGAAGACGTTCGGGCGATGGCCACAGAAGAGCCCGGGGAGGACGCGATAGAAACTTGGACGGCCAAGGCGATTGCCGACCTAGAGGAGAGCAAAAAGGAAGATACTCTGTCCGAGGTGCGTCGCAAGGCGGATAAGCCGGCTAAACAGGAGAAGATAAGCTGGCCTAAGAACAGTATCAAGATCGACTTGCCTATAGAATTACTCCAGGCGCATACCGGCGAGGCGGTCGGCGGCGACACGGATCTAAATACCGCCAAGATCAAGAAGACCTTAGAAAATTTCGGCATCGATGTCGATATGGGCGAGACCAAGGTCGGCCCCACTGTCACCCAATATACCTTCAAGCCGGCAGAGGGCGTTAAGGTTTCCCGCATCACCACTCTTAATAATGACTTGTCCTTAGCGTTAGCGGCACATCCTATCCGTATCGAAGCGCCGATTCCTGGCAAATCACTGGTTGGCGTCGAAGTCCCTAACAAGACTAAAGCTATCGTAGGATTGCGCGACGTGCTTGAAGATCCAGTTTTCAAGACCAGGAAGAATAACCTGATGATCGCCCTGGGTAAGGACGTAGCGGGCGCTGCTTGGATGTATGATATCACCCGCATGCCTCATTTGCTCGTAGCGGGCGCTACCAATTCGGGCAAATCCGTCTGTCTCAACACTATAATCGTTAGCTTGCTGTATCAGAATAACCCAGATAATCTGCGTTTTATCATGGTTGACCCCAAGCGCGTCGAATTGCCGGCCTATAACGGTATACCTCACCTCCTTACCCCGGTCATCACTGAAGTTTCTAAGACTATCAACGCTCTTAAATGGTGCCTAAATGAAATGGATCGCCGCTATGACCTGCTTAACAAATCAGGTAAGAAGAATATCCAGGCATATAATGCTGATTCGGGCGAGAAGATACCTTTCATAATATTTATCATCGATGAATTAGCGGATTTTATGATGACTGCCGGCAAGGAGATGGAAGCGGCTATCATCCGTTTAGCCCAGATGTCGCGCGCCGTCGGTATCCACCTTATCCTCGCTACCCAGCGTCCGAGCGTCGATGTCATTACTGGACTCATCAAGGCTAACATCCCCGCGCGTATCGCTTTCGCGGTCGCCTCGCTGGTCGATTCCAAGACCATTCTCGATTCTTCTGGGGCAGAGAAATTGCTAGGTCAAGGAGACATGCTCCTTTCTACCGCGGAACTGGCCAAACCCAAGCGCATCCAAGGCGCCTATGTCAGCGACGATGAGATAAAGGATGTTATAAATTATATCAAGGAAAAGAGCGGTACGGCCGACTATCTTGAGGGCGTTACCGACCGCCAGAGAGTGGGCGGAGTCGCTGGTGTCGGCCTTGATGGCGTACACGGCGATGAGGACGAGCTATTCGAAGAGGCTAAGGATATAATCGTGAAGGCGGGAAAAGCTTCGACTTCCATGTTGCAGCGGCGGCTCAGTATCGGCTATGGCCGCGCCGCCAAGATCCTCGATATGCTGGAAGATGCTGGTGTGATCAGCCCGGCTAACGGATCGAAACCTAGGGATGTGATAATAAGCAGGGAGCAATATGAAGCAGCCGGGCCTAGTTCCATGCCGATGCATAAGCGGGAGGAGGCGATGGTGCCCGATTCCTATCTCGACGAAGATCCGGGCGAGGGATTAGTCTTGGAGTCCACTCCTTTTGAAGAGGAGATAGTCGAGGCAGTTGAGGAGACGGAAGAGGATGAACAAGATATCGTCCAGGATGAAGATGAGATATTGGAGGAGATAAAGAGAGAGGATGAGGACGCAAGGGAACCAGAGAAGAAGGTTGAACCTGGCAAGCCGCGCGTTTTCTCCGATGAGGACGAGGACGAGATGTTCTTTTCCCGCTAATTGCCAATCCGTACCTATATGTCTAAGACTTTAGTGATGATAAAGAAGATATTTCCTAAGAAGCTTTTTTTCGCCTTGCAGCCGGCATACCATTTCGTGTTAGCTTGGTTGGCGGCTTTCATATATCGTTTTCCGTCCAATAAGCTGATCGTAATCGGGGTCACTGGTACTTCCGGTAAGACCTCCACCGTCTATATGGTTGCCAAAGCTTTAGCCGGGGCGGGCTATAAGGCGGGGTTTAGCTCCACCGCGATGTTTGGCGATGGTGATAGCGAATGGCTCAATGACAAGAAGATGACGATGGTCGGCGGATTTTTCAATCAGAAGTTCCTGCGTTCTCTCGTCCGTAACCGTTGCCAGTATGCCATCGTCGAGACGACCTCCGAAGGCGTCAAACAGTTCCGCCATCGTTTCATAAATTACGACATCATCCTGTTTACTAATTTGGCGCCGGAACATATCGAGGCGCATGGCAGCTATGAAAAATATAGGGAAGCTAAAGGCGCCTTATTTGCCCATCTCAAGCGATGTCGGACCAAATATCGGGATGATAATCATTTCATCGTCGCTCCTTCTTCCGAATTAAGGAAACTTGATCTAGTGCGCGTGAAAAAGACTATAATCGCTAATGGTGATGACCAGGAAGCGCCATATTTTTTGAATTTTTGGTCCGAGGTCAAGTTCGCCTATTCCTCTCATGATAATCTTAGGCTAGAAGACCTAGCTCAAAATGGCGACGTATCGAGGATAAAAGGCTTGAGGGTAGTGCGCTTCGGCGACATCGAAGCGAACGATAGCGGCACTAGTTTCAATCTTGAGGATGAACGCATATATTTGAAATTGCTAGGGGGCTTCAATGCCCAGAACGCGGCCGCGGCCGCAGTCTGCGCACTCAGTCAGGACATCCCGTTGCCGAAGATAAAGTCTTCGCTCGAGAGAGTCAGGACCCTGTCTGGCAAGATGGAAAAGATTGACGTCGGCCAGGACTTTACCGCCGTAGTTGATTACGCGTTCGAGCCCGGTGCGTTGTCCAAGCTATATGAAGTAATCTCGATGTTCCGGAAGAAGAGAATCATTCACGTTCTCGGTTCTTGCGGCGGCGGCCGTGACCGAGCGCGGCGGCCAATACTGGGGAGGATAGCTGGAGAAAAGGCTGATATTGTCATAGTGACCAATGAAGATCCGTATGATGATAATCCGGCTCAGATTATCGAAGAAGTGGTAATCGGCGCCATCCAGGCTGGCAAGGAAGAAGGGAAGAATCTCTTTAAGTTCTTAGATAGGCGGGAAGCGATTAAGCAGGCGGTCGGACTAGCCGCGCCAGGCGATCTGCTCCTGCTCACCGGCAAGGGGTCTGAGCAGTTTATCTGTATCCAAAACGGCCAGAAAATCCCCTGGGATGATCGGCTCGTGCTTAAGGAGGAAATTGTGGACAAACTGTGTATTGACAAAAGTTGAAATTAATAATAGTATATAAGGTACAACTCGAAAACTATAAGAAAAACGGCCGGAAACAGAGAAACAAATGAAGATGTTATTGCCCGTTTTTTTGTTGTAGATAGCAAAAATTCACCTTTAATTTATACTTAAAGTCGTGAACACAAAGATTTAAACTCTAAACCTAAAACCGAACTCAACCCGAATTTTGAGGTTTGAGATTTTTTTGTTGAAAATTTTAACTGTCCATAATTCATAGCCCTCCTTAGCTGGGAGGGGGAAAGGTAATTTGGCTAGAAGATTATGTCTAAAACTCAAAAAATCGACAAAAAGGTAGCCGCGCGGAAGTTTTTCTCCGATTCGACCGAAGTGATGCCGCTGCCAGATCTCATAGAAATCCAGAAAGATTCATATAAATGGTTCCTTGATGAGGGGCTATCTGAACTATTTGAGGAAATCAACCCGGTTACCGATTTCATCGGACGCGATCTTGAGCTCTATTTCGACGACTATTATCTCGATGAGCCTAAATTCTCCGAAGTGGAGAGCCGCAACAAGAATATCACCTATGAATCCCCGCTCCGGGTCAAGACCAGGTTGGTAAACAAGAAGACGGGGCAGTCTATCAAGCAAGAAGTATATCTGGGCGATTTTCCGCTCATGACCGATAACGGCACCTTCATCATCAACGGCATTGAGAGAGTTGTCGTTTCTCAGCTTATCCGCAGCGCTGGCGTCATGTTCACGGCTGAATTTATCAAGGGGAAGAAGTGCTATGGCGCTAAGATCATCCCGAATCGCGGCGCTTGGCTGGAGATAGAGAGCGATTCCAATAAAGTATTATGGGTGAGAATAGACCGTAAGAGGAAGGTCGCCGTCACCTCTTTGTTGCGTGCTTTCGGTTTTCCCGATGACGACTCTATCCGCGCCCTTTTCAAGGATGTCGACTTAGTGAAGAACAAGGATGAACAGACCTTCATCGATGCTACTTTAGAGAAAGATATCGCTAAGAACGAGGCGGAAGGATTGCAGGAAGTGTACCGCCGCATCCGTCCTGGCGATTTAGCGTCCGTCGAGAATGCGAAGCAGCTTATCAGTTCGATGTTCTTCCGTTTCGATCGCTATGATTTCGGACGCGTAGGTAGATATAAGTTAAATCGGCGTTTCGATATCGATGTGCCGATCACTAAAGAAAATCGCGTCCTGCGTCCGGAAGACTTAGTTTTAATAATCAAGGAAGTTATCCGGCTCAATATAACCAAGGAACCGGAGGATGATATCGATCATCTCGGCAACCGTCGCATCAGAGCGATAGGTGGCCTTATCCAGAATCGTTTCCGCGTCGGCTTGGCCCGCATGGAGCGCATCATCAAGGACCGCATGTCCACTTCCGATATCGCTAGTCTCAATCCGAACAAGCTGATAAACGCGCGTCCGGTTATTGGCGTAGTGAAGGAATTCTTTATGTCTTCCCAGCTTTCGCAGTTCATGGATCAGACTAATCCGCTCGCTGAATTGGAGCATAAGAGGCGCTTGTCGGCCATGGGTCCGGGCGGTCTCACCAGAGAAAGGGCCGGCTTCGACGTACGCGACGTACACACTACTCACTATGGCCGTATCTGTCCGATCGCTACGCCGGAAGGACCGAATATCGGTCTCGTCGGCCACTTGGCCAGCTATGCCCGTCTCAACAGCTACGGATTTTTGGAAGCGCCATATCGCAAAGTGGAACACGGTAAGGGCGGTAGCCGGGTAACTGATGAGATCATATTCCTCGATGCTTTTGAAGAAGAGAAATATATCACAGCTGATGCTACTATCCCGCTTGGTGAAGATGGGCGCTTTCTCGTAGCCAAGTACGAAGTGCGCAAGCACAGCGAACCGAGCTTAGAGGAAGTGGATCGGATTGATTTCGTTGGCGTGGCCGCTAACCAAATCATCTCCATCGCCACTTCCCTTATTCCTTTCATGGAACATAACGACGGGCAAAGAGCCTTGATGGGAACGAACATGCAACGCCAAGCCGTGCCGCTCATCAAGAGCGAAGCCCCTATCGTCGGCACCGGCGCGGAAGCTCGGGCGGCGCTCGACAGCGGCCATATCGCTATCGCCAAAGAAGATGGCGAAGTAGTGAAACTTGATGCCGCTGAGATCGAAGTGGCGGGCAAGAAGGGAAGTATTATATATAAACTGAATAAATTTGTCCGTTCTAATTCCTCCACTTGCATTAATCAGCACCCCATTGTTGACTTAGGCGACAAGGTAAAAGCGGGTCAAATACTATCTGATGGACCGTCCATTGATGAAGGCGAACTTTCCTTGGGACGCAACGTGCTGGTCGCTTTCATGACCTGGGAGGGATATAACTACGAAGACGCCATTATCATTTCCGAACGTTTGGTGAAGGAGGACGTGTATTCTTCCATCCATATTGAGAACTACACTATTGATGTCCGCGATACCAAGCTCGGTCCGGAGGTTATCACTAACGATATACCAAATATCAGCGAGGAAAAGCTGAAGAATCTCGATGAAGAAGGCATCATCCGCGTCGGTGCGGAAGTTTCTTCTGGTGATATCCTGGTCGGCAAGATTACCCCTAAGGGCGAAACTACCCTGTCGGCGGAAGAGAAGCTCTTGCGCGCTATTTTCGGCGAGAAAGCCAAGGATGTCCGCGATTCCTCCCTCTACCTCGAGCATGGTGAACACGGCAAAGTGGTGGACGTGAAGATATTCTCGCGCGAAGAAGGCGACAAGCTCGCCGCTGGCGTGCTCAAGTCTATTCAGGTTTCCGTCGCTAATCTCCGCAAGATCCAAGTTGGTGACAAGATGTCTGGCCGCCATGGTAATAAGGGGGTCATTTCCAAGGTCGTACCGGCTGAAGATATGCCTTATATGGAAGACGGCACTCCCATTGATGTCATCCTTTCTCCTTTGGGCATCATCTCCCGTATGAACCTCGGTCAATTGCTCGAGACCCATATGGGATTCGCCGCTAAGAAGCTGGGCTACAAAGTGGCTACTCCGGCTCTAAACGGCCTTAAGGAGGATATCATTCGCCAGGAACTAAAGCGTGCTGGTTTGCCCGAAGACGGCAAGGTCAGCCTTTTTGACGGCAAGACCGGTGAAGAATATGACCATAAGATAACTGTCGGCTATAAGTACGTATTGAAACTGAACCATATGGTGGAAGATAAGATTCACCAGCGCTCTATCGGTCCATACTCCCTTATTACCCAGCAGCCTTTGGGCGGAAAAGCCCAATTCGGTGGCCAAAGATTCGGTGAGATGGAAGTCTGGGCGCTTGAGGGCTACGGCGCGGCGCACACCCTGCAAGAGATGCTCACCATCAAGTCTGATGACGTACCAGGACGCAGCAAGGCCTATGAAGCTATCATCAAGGGCGAAGAGATCGAGAAGCTCAACGTTCCTGAGTCTTTCAACGTCTTGATCCGCGAACTAAAAGGTCTCGGCCTCAATATCGAGCTCTTGGGCGGTGACGGCCAGACGGCTTCGGAAGTGAAGACCGAATTGGATGAAGAGATAGAAATAACGGAAGCGAAGCTAGGTATCGAACAGCCGGAAATCATCGCGGCTGTCGATGAGAATGGCGGCAACACTCCGTCGGATGAGGAATAATTTGAAATTTTGCTTAATAACAATATGCTCAACCCAATAAAAACTAGCGATTTCGACGCTATCCGCCTCAAGCTCGCTTCTCCGGAAGAGATAGTGGGATGGTCCCATGGCGAAGTGACCAAGCCGGAAACTATCAACTATCGTACCCAGAAGCCGGAAAAGGACGGCTTGTTTTGCGAGAAGATCTTCGGCCCTACCAAGGATTGGGAGTGTGCTTGCGGGAAATATAAGAAGATACGGTATAAGGGAGTGGTATGCGATAAGTGCGGCGTGGAAGTTACCCGCAGCATCGTGCGCCGCGAACGCATGGGTCATATTACCCTCCAGATTCCCTGCACCCATATCTGGTTCTTGCGTGGCATCTCGTCCAAGGTTGGCTTGCTCCTGAACCTCGGTATTCAGTCGCTCGAGAAAGTGATATATTTCGCCAGTTTTATCGTCACCGATGTCGATGAGAACCTCAAGGAAGCTACCATCGCTCAGATCAAGCAGGAACATAAGAGTAAGAAGAAGTCTATCGAGAACGATTGCGTTAGCGAATCTAAGAAAGCTAGAGACCAGAAAGCCGACCTTATCGCTGGCGGTAAGAGCAAGGCGGAAGCGGAAGCAGAAATTGATGCCACAATCGCTTCTTTGGAAGCACAGAAGGCGGATAAGCTGGAAAAATTAGAAGAAGGTTTCGGCCAGGTCCAGAAAGAGCTCAAGGATCTCAAGCCGATGATGATCATTTCCGAGAACCAGTACCAGAACCTGAGTTTGAAGTTCGGACATATCTTTGAGGCTGGTATCGGCGCCGAAGCCATCCGCGACTTACTCGCCAAGATAGACCTTGATAAGAGTATCAAGAAGTTAGAAGAGAAGCTCTCCGACGCCATTGATTCCAAGAAGGAAAGATTGGTGAAGAGGTTAAAATTGTTAAAGAGTTTCCGTAATAACAATTTGCGTCCCGAATGGATGATAATGACTATCGTTCCGGTCGTCCCGCCTGATCTCCGGCCTATGGTCGCTCTCGATGGCGGTCGTTTCGCCGCATCTGATCTCAATGACCTATATCGCCGCGTCATCAATCGTAATAACCGCTTGAAGCAGCTCGTCGACCTCAATGCCCCGGAAGTTATTTGCCGCAACGAGAAACGGATGCTCCAGGAAGCCGTAGACGCCCTGATCGACAATAGTGCCCGCCATAGCAAGACTGTTACCGCCTCCACCGGGCAGAAGCGCCAGCTCAAGTCATTAGCCGATTCCCTCAAAGGGAAGCAAGGGCGTTTCCGTCAGAACTTGCTCGGTAAGCGCGTCGATTATTCCGGACGCAGCGTTATCGTCGTCAACCCTAAGCTCGACCTAGACCAATGCGGTTTACCTAAGATCATGGCCCTTGAACTTTTCAAGCCTTTCATCATCAGCCAGCTAATCAAGCGCGAGATCGTGCATAACGTCCGTAGCGCTTCCCGCTATATCGAGGCTGGACACGATGAGGTTTGGGACATCCTCGAAGAGACGGTCAAGCATGCCTACGTGCTGCTAAACCGCGCTCCGACTTTGCATCGCTTAGGTATCCAGGCCTTCAAGCCTATCCTTATCGAAGGAAAGGCCTTGCAAATCCATCCGCTCGTATGTACCGCCTTCAATGCTGACTTCGATGGCGACCAGATGGCCGTCCACGTGCCGCTCACTAAGGAAGCGGTCAAGGAAGCGGCTGAGATCATGCTTTCTTCCCACAACCTCCTGAAACCGGCTACCGGTGACCCTATCGTCGTTCCGGCTCAAGATATCGTCTGGGGTACGTATTATATGACCTCCCTCCGTCCGGAAGATATTGATAAGGAAGATAAGGAACTGCATGCTTTCATGAATGAAGATGAAGCACAGCTGGCCTATCAGAATGGATTTATCGATTTACATGAAGCTATCCGCATCAGGATGGAAGGTCAGTTGCGCCGTACTACCGTCGGCCGCCTCATCTTCAACTCAGTATTGCCGGAGAAGCTCAGATATATCAATGAAGTGGTCGGAAAAGGCCGCCTGAAGGACCTTATCAAGGAATGTCTCCGCTTCTATACCCAGGAAGAGACGGTAAAGTTCATCGATAACCTGAAAAATAAGAGTTTCGCGTTCATCACTAAATCCGGTCTTTCTTGGGGATTCGGCGATTTGCCTGATCTTAAAGAGAAGAACCATCTTATCGAAGAAACTAATAAGCGTGTCGAGACTATCCAGGAACAGTATGAAGAAGGCTTGCTCACCGAAAGCGAAAGATATGCTAAGGTGATCGAAGAATGGACCAATACCAAGGATCAGATCGGCGAGATCTGCAAGAAGGGATTAGCTAATTCCTTGCCGGTATTCTCCATGATTGAATCAGGCGCTAGAGGATCGTGGGCTCAGCCGGTTCAGATTTTGGGCATGAAGGGTCTCGTTACTTCGCCTTCCGGCGCTATCATTGAGTTGCCGATCAAAGGTAATTTCAAGGAAGGATTCGGCGTATTGGAATATTTCATCTCGACCCACGGCGTGCGCAAAGGCTTGTCTGATACGGCTCTGCGTACCGCTAATGCCGGCTATCTGACCCGCCGCTTGGTCGACGTTTCCCAGGACGTGATCGTCTCGCAGGATGACTGCGGCGATAACGAGGGCTTGGAGATATCGAGAGCGGAAGCGGAAAATAATGGCGAGGATGTAGGAAAGAAGATTATTGGCCGCTTTGCCGCTAAAGCTATCAAATCCGGCGATGGAAAGACTATAGTCAAGGCCGGCGAGATGATCGATGAAGCCACCTCCAAGGCTATCGCCAAGGACAAGGATATAAAATCAGTAGTTATCAGGTCCGTAGTCAATTGCAAGATGCACAAGGGCGTTTGCGCCAAGTGCTATGGCTGGGATCTGGCATATAATAAGGAAGTTAAGTTCGGCGCAACCGTCGGGACTATCGCTGCCCAGTCTATCGGCGAACCCGGTACCCAGCTCACGATGAGAACCTTCCATGCCGGCGGCGTAGCCGGAGGTGACGATATCACCCAGGGTTTGCCGAGGGTAGAAGAGATTTTTGAAAGCCGCACTCCGAAGAAGAAGGCGATCATGTCTGACGTAGCTGGCAAGGTGAAGATAGAATTGGCCCAGAAGGTGATAAAGGACAAGGATGGCAAGGACATTTTGGTTCCTAATCCTCAGGCTAAGATCGTTAGCATCCACTATCGCGGCACCGAAGCAGAGAAATATTATTTCTCTGAGAAGCAGAATGAGCTCAAGCTATCCGGCAAGAAGAAGAAAGATCTGGATGTTAAGGTAGAGATAAAGGACGGGGAGAAAGCGGCTAAGGGAACCACTCTGTTCTCCGTCGGCGGCGAAGCCGTCAAGGCGAAATCAAGCGGCGTCGTCCAAGTGAGCGATAAATTCATATCTATCCTCAAGGAAGTCGACAAGATAAAGGAACATTCCATTATCAAAGGCACTATGATTATGGTCAAGGACGGGGAAGAGATTGAAAAGGGCGCCCAATTGACCGAGGGTAGTCTCGACTTGCGCGAGTTATACCGCCTGCGTGGCCGCTTGGAAACGGAGAAGTATATCATCAAGGAAATCCAATATGTGTATTCTTCCCAGGGTCAGCCGTTAAACGACAAGCACGTCGAGATCATCGCTAGACAGATGTTCTCCCGCTACCTTATCAAGGATTCAGGCGATACCATCCTGTTGCCAGGCGAAGTAGTGGAAGAAGAAGTACTGTCCCAGGCTAACAAGAGTATAAAGAAGCCAGCCCAGGCCGAACGCCTGCTCATGGGTATCACCAAGGCTTCGCTTTCCACGGACAGCTTCCTCTCGGCCGCCTCCTTCCAAGAAACTCCGAGAGTACTGGTCGAAGCGGCCGTATCTGGCAAGATCGATTACCTCGAAGGCCTCAAGGAAAACGTCATTATCGGTTGTCTAATCCCAGCGGGAACAGGGTATAAGGAAAGAAAGAAACGAGAGATATATAAATAGATTACGGATAAACATTAAGGGGGCAACCCCTTTTTGTTTTTAGGCCAATCTAGTACAATTAGCTTATGACAATGAGTGGCAAAAAAAGGATCATCACTAGCTCAGCCCTAGTTTTGGCTATCGTTTTTCTATGGCTTATCTTAGCTTTTTCCCCTGGCGGTCGTTTTTCCGCTAACTATGAGCCGGGTAAGCCGGCTTTCTTAGGTGGAAAGGGCGTCTTCGGCCGTTTCGCACCGGATACTAGGGTGGAATATCTCGAAGACGGAGCCGCTCTCTCGGGCGATCCCCTATATTTTTCCTTCTATTCCGCTCGCCCCATCCTCAGTTTAGAGCTAGAGATAGAATATAGCGGCGAATTATCGGAGAACAAGCCGCTTATCGAAGTCGGTGTGCTGATGGATAAGAAGGCGGGTAATTATCAGCTGGCTCCGGTGGAAAATTATTGGCTGGAGCGCTATTCCAATTGGTCGAGCTATCAGATGGATGGCTTGATAGTATTGGATCGCGATAGCCGTTATGATTCGGCAGAAGCTTTTTTCACAGATCTAGATAAGGGCCAACTCCGTAATTGTGCAAGCGAAGATTTAGTTAGTTGTTTGGGTACTTACCGATATGAATATAGCGCTTTTAGTGCGAGCCAAGCTATATCGGGACAAGTCTCCATTCCCCTACCCCTGCGCGGTTCTCACGAGTTCTACACCATTTCTCCGGATAATGACCTTCATTTGTCGTTCTCAGTTAGGGATAATGGCGCCAAGGAAAAAGACATTATCATCGAAGCATATCGCCTTAATCGGGAAAAGATCGGGGAACAGGAATATCATTTAGACGAAAATGGCCAGCTTTCTGGAGAATTTTCCTTAAATAGCCTGCAAGCTGGAGAAATAGTGAAGATTGCCATCAAAGCGGACACCAACTTGATTATTGAATCACTTTCTCTGGATTCATCTAAGCTTTCATTTGCCAATCGCCTTGACCTGTATGGATCTTCGTATGATAGGGAGATATTTACCGACAAGCCGTTCGTACTCATCCAGGGTAGCGATCCGCTCATGCGTGGGTCATATCGTCTGGGCGGGGAGAATTTCGAGATTGATAGTACCTATAAGCAATTCTCCTTCCGCGCTAGCCAAGAGCAGGACGTCTATCCTCTATCCCTCCGCTATGATAATCTGGAAGTGGCTAATAACGGGGTGTTCGCTTTTTCGGCCGATCAGCTTATCAATCCGGCTGTAGCCAAGATAGATCAATATTTCCGGCCTGATAGCGATATACGATACATAATAGCCCGCTATCAGTCTCCGCAGAAGAAGGATGGTCGGAAAATAGCGAACATCCAACTGGATATGCGTGGCGCATATCGCGAGAAAAATCGGTATCAGTTGGTACTTTCCTTGCCCGAACCTTTTGCTGCCACGTCTTCGGCAATAACGGTGCACTCGGTGCGAGGCAGGGCGCAAGCGACAAGTATATGGGCAAAGATAAAGCAGATAATAAAGTTAGATTGATTGGGTTGTCATCAGCTCTGTCCTTGATCTGGCTGGTCCTATTCTTACTCGACTGGCTCGTTTATGGCAGCGTCTCGGTATTTTTCAATATTAATTACGTGTTAGCGGCGGCCTTGGCTAGTTTAGCCTGGCGCCTTTATCTAACGCGATGAATTATGTTAAGGTATTTTTCTTCCAAGATAACTAGCGTTACCGCCGCCGCCTTCCTCGTGGCGATATCTTCTTTCGCTTCACGCATCCTAGGCGTCGTGCGCGACCGTATCTTAGCGGGGCAATTCGGGGCTGGAGCGGAGACCGATATATATTATGCGGCTTTTCGTATTCCCGACTTCCTGTATAATCTCGTAGTCCTCGGTGCTCTCTCAGCTGGATTTATCCCCGTCCTTACCAAGATGATCAAGGAGAAGGGCGAGGCAGATAGGGCCAATGAAGATGCTTGGAAGTTATCTAGCAATATCGCCAATATCCTGTCCCTTATCCTTATTATCGCTTCGATTGCCGGCTTGATTTTCGCTACCCCCCTTATTCGCGCCTTGACTCCGGGCTTCTCGGCTGAAGCGATCGCGCAAGTAGCATCCCTTACTCGAGTAATGTTCCTATCACCATTGTTGCTGGGATTATCCGGCGTGGTCGGCGGTATATTGCAGGCGACTAAGCGTTTCTTGCCCTATTCTATCGCGCCTATCTTCTATAATCTAGGTATCATCATCGGTGCCTTGTACTTGGCGCCTAATTGGGGCCTTATTGGCTTGGCTTGGGGTGTGGTCCTGGGCGCCGGCGCGCATTTATTGGTGCAACTTCCAGCTCTCTTCTCCCTTGGGTTCCGCTATTATGCTCGTATATCCTTCAAGGATCAGGCTACGCGCCTTATCGCGGCCATGAGCGGGCCGCGGATAATGAGTTTGGCCGTTTCGCAGATAAACCTCTTCATCATCACCTTCCTCGCTTCCCGTTTGGAAGCGGGTTCACTCTCTGTGTTCAATTTTGCCAATAATCTCCAGTCTTTCCCGGTCGGTATCTTTGGCATCTCTTTCGCGATTGCCGCCTTTCCCACGCTATCGGAAGTAGCGTCGGACCCTAAAGCGCTTAGCGCTCGCTTTTTCAGTACCGCTAGGCAGGTCCTGTTCTTCGTGGTGCCGGTCACGGTTATGTTCATCACCTTACGCGCGCAGATTATCCGCGTCGTCCTCGGCAGCGGTAATTTTGATTGGCAAGATACTATTATGACCATGAATACTTTAGGGTTCTTCTCTCTGAGCCTGTTCGCGCAAGCTCTCCTGCCTCTATTGGTGCGCGTATTTTATGCTAAGCATGACTCAAAAACGCCCTTCTATATCTCGCTCGCTTGCGTTATCATCAATCTCCCTCTATCATTCTATCTATCCTCCTTGATGGGAGCGGCCGGCTTGGCTCTGGCTTTCTCTATCGTTTCGATCCTGAATTTTATCTTGCTCTGGGGCTGGCTGTATAGTGGATCTAGCGAATTCGGAGCGGAAAAGATCATATCATTAGCCTTGAAACTCTCGCTTTCGGCAATCGCTACTGGCATCGCTATCCAGATATCCAAGCTCCTAGCCTGGAGCTTCGTGGATATGTCCACGTTTGCCGGCGTCTTTACCCAATTAGCCATGGCCGTCATCGTCGGCGCCATCGCTTTCCTGCTGTTCTGCTGGCTACTGGATGTGGAGGAAGTAAGGATCATCTTAGCTTCTCTTCGAAGGCGATTGCCTTTCAAGAAGATGCCCGAAGACAGCCAAGACGAAGCTCGGGGCCTATAATTTCACCTATGGAAAATAATAAGGACAATATAAGGAATTTCGGGATCATCGCCCATATCGATCACGGCAAATCCACGCTGGCTGATCGCATGCTGGAAATCACCGGTACGGTTGAGCGTCGCAAGATGAAGAATCAGATCCTCGATGGCATGGATATCGAGCGGGAGCGAGGGATAACCATCAAGCTCCAGCCGGTTACTATGGACTATGAGGGATACCAGTTGAACCTCATCGATACTCCTGGTCACGTGGATTTTTCCTATGAAGTCTCGCGTTCTCTCGCTGCGGTCGAGACGGCCGTTTTGTTAGTCGATGCCACTCAGGGCATCCAAGCTCAGACCCTAGCTAACCTATATCTAGCTATGGAGCAGGATCTAGTGATAATCCCGGTGGTTAATAAGATAGATTTGCCGGCCGCTGATGTCCCCAAGGCCAAGCGGGAAATCATTAAACTCTTGGGCTGCGCCGAGGACGAAATCGTCTGCGCTTCCGGCAAGACCGGCGAAGGCGTGGAGGATGTTCTTAAGGCAGTTATTGATAAGGGACGGGCGCCGCGCCTCAATGTAGTGGATAGGGAGTGCGGTTACGTGCGTGCCCTCATTTTCGATTCTAAATATGACGAATATCGCGGCGTCGTCGCCTATGTCCGCATCTTCGAGGGAAAGATAAAGAAAGGCGATAGCTTGAGGTTCATGTCGACCCAGACCAAGACCGAAGTTCTGGACATAGGCATTTTCAAACCGGAATATCTTTCGACCGGGTCGCTCTCAACCGGCGAAATCGGCTATATCGTTACTGGTTTCAAAAAAGTGGAAGAATGTCGTGTTGGCGATACCGTTACCATTAGTAGTGAGCTTTCTGTTGACAAGGAGAAGAAACCGCTAGCTGGATATCAGGAAGTGAAGCCGATGGTCTTTGCTGGGATATTTCCGCGTGAAGGTAATAACCTGGAAGACCTGCGCGAAGCAATGGATAAGCTGAAGCTCAATGATGCTGCTTTTGTATATGAACCGGAGCGTTCGGACGCCTTGGGACTAGGCTTCCGTTGCGGGTTCTTGGGGCTATTGCATCTGGAGATATTCCAAGAGAGACTGAGACGAGAGTACAATCTCGATCTGATCGTGACTGTTCCTAGTGTCGCCTATAAGGTATTTTCTAAAAATGGCTCGTCGGATATCATCCGGACGCCCCAGCGCTTGCCTGACCCCAATGAGATCGACCATATCGAGGAGCCCTGGGTCAAGATAGATATAATCACCCCTAATGACTATATCGGTAATATCATGAGCCTAGCACAAGACAAGCGGGGAATTTATAAGAATACGGAATATATCTCGAGCGGTAGCGATAGCGTGCGGGTCATCTTGCATTATGACATCCCCATGTCCGCCATCCTCACCGATTTCTATGATAAGATAAAGAGCGTATCTTCCGGGTATGCCTCGATAAATTATGAGTATCTCGATTATCGGACGGCTGATGTGGTCAAACTTGATATCCTGGTGGCCGAAGATATCGTCGAATCGCTCTCGAGTATCGTCTATCGCGACGATGCCTATCGCGAAGGCCGGCAAATCGTGGAGATATTGAAAGACACCCTACCTAAACAAATGTTCGTGGTGAAGATCCAGGCATCGATTGGCGCTAAGGTGATCGCCTCCGAACGCTTGTCGGCCATGCGCAAGGACGTTACCGCCAAGCTATACGGTGGCGATGTCTCCCGTAAGAAGAAATTGCTTGAGAAGCAGAAGAAGGGTAAGAAGAAGATGATGAGCGCCGGTAAAGGTAGCGTTGATATCCCGTCCGATACCTTCGTCAAGCTATTAAAACGATAAATATATGAAGAGAAGGAAGATAATCAAGAAGATATGGACCGTCATCGTGGTAGTCATGATGATTTCCATGGTTTTTTGGAGCGTGATGGTGTCATTCTGATATGAAAGACTGGCATCTCGCTCCAACCTATGATTACGGCGTTGATAATTTGCCGTATGATCGGATAATCTTGCAATTACTATATAACCGCGGTTTGCGTAGCCAAGAGGCAGTGGAAGCCTTTTTTAATCCTGAAACTTCCGATTTCGACCCCTTCCTTTTCCGAGACATGGAGAGAGCGGTCGCTTTGATTATCGGCCACATCAAGGGACGCGATAAGATGGTGATTTTTGGCGATTACGATGCTGACGGCGTCACTTCGTCAGCCATAATGGCCGAAGCTTTGCGCGCCTTGCAAGCTCAGGCGGAAATATACATACCTGACCGGGTCAAGGAAGGCTACGGTCTCAATAAGTCGGCCCTGGAGCGCCTGGCGGCCGATGGCGTGAAACTTGTCATTACCGTCGATAACGGTATCAGGAATCGCGAAGAAGTCGCCTATGCTAAGAGCCTCGGCCTGGATATAATCGTTACCGACCACCACGTGTTGCCTGATGATAGGGCGCAATTACCTGATTGCCTCATAATCAACCCAGCCGATGAACAGGATCCATATCCTTGGAAGAAGCTGTGCGGTGCCGGAGTAGCGTATAAGTTAGTACAGGCACTAGTCTCTAAATCCACCCTGACCGAAGAAAAGAAGCACAGTCTGGTCGAGGGAGCCCTGGATCTGGCGGCGATCGGGACTATCGGCGACCTAGTTTCCTTGCAGGGTGAGAACCGCCTCATTGTCCAGCGTGGCTTGGTGATGATAAACAAGCGGGGACGCTTGGGACTGAGAGAGCTTGTCGCTAACGCCAAGCTGGGAAACGGAAAGGACCTGGAAGCTTGGAACGTAAGTTGGCAGATCGTGCCGCGTCTTAATGCCGCGAGCCGTATGGAGCACGCCGATACGGCCGTCAATCTATTGCTCGCGACCTCATTATCCGAGGCTAGGGAATTAGCCGTTGATTTAAATGATAAGAATGCCAAGCGCCAAGCAATGGCGGAAGAGATATTCCTGGAAGCTGAAAGATTGATAGGCGATAAGAAGGCGGATATCCTCATTGCCGTTTCTCCGGAGGGAAAGATCTGGAATGAAGGGCTAATCGGCCTTGCCGCCGGAAAGCTATCGGAAAAATATTATCGCCCCACTTTAGTAATTACCAAGACTGAAGAAGGGCCATATAAATCTTCTGGGCGTTCCATTAAGGAATTCAACCTGATCGAAGCGCTTAGTGCCTGCTCGACTTGGCTTAGCAAATATGGCGGCCATCCTATGGCTTGCGGGTTTTCTCTGAAGGGAGAAGATAATCTGGAATCTTTCGTCTCCGCTATCAGAGCGTATGCCGCCCAGGCTTTGGCTGGCCAGGATATCGTTCCGAAGCTGGAGGCGGATATGGAGATATCCTTGGAGGATATAAGTATGGATCTTGTCAAAGAATTGCAGCGGTTTGAGCCATTCGGCCAATATAACCCTAAGCCCTTGTTTGTTTCGCGCGGCTTGCGGGTGGTAGGTCGCCTGCTTATGGGCAGCGATAGCCAGCACTTGAAGCTCAAGGTGGCATCTGAAGAAGGGCGCAGTTTTCCTGCCCTGTCATTTTCTGCCTCGGACCTGTTCAAGGATATGCCAGTGGGCGCAAAGATAGATCTGGCGTATAATATCGATACTAACTATTTTAACGGACGGACAGAGATTCAGCTCAAGATAATCGACGCTAAATATAACGGATAATCATATGGCAGAAGAATTAATAATCTATACTGACGGCGGTTCGCGCGGCAATCCTGGTCCAGCCGGATTCGGCGTAGCTGTCTATTCGAAAGATAGGAAGCCGCTCGCTTCTTTCGATAAGTTCATCGGCGTCACTACCAACAACCAGGCAGAATACCAGGCGGTCGTTTTCGCCTTGGAAAAGGCCAAGGAAATGGGGGCCAAGCGCCTGTCTTTCTTCTTGGATAGCGAATTAGTGGTCAAACAGCTCAATGGGGAATATAAAGTGAAAAACAAGGACTTAGCGCCCTTGTTCTTGAAGATCCATAACCTGAAGATAGGTTTTTCATCCGTCACCTTCACGCATGTGAGGCGGGAATTCAATAAGGAGGCGGATAGGTTAGCTAACGCGGCAATGGACCGCGGCCGCTAGAGCTTCTATTGGCAAGCGCCGCCCTTTACCGTCACTACGCCCGTATTGTTATAGGCAGCACTTAGGCTGCTTCCGCTCCAGATATCAATACGGCGTTTTTTTATCGCTCCGCCGCTATCTTTTACAGTATAAGTAGTCTTTTTGCCGCCGCTATCGGTAACGCAGATCTTTGAATCTTTCTTGAGGCAGGTTTGGTCAGCGGCGATGTCTCCTGTGCTTAGCGCTGGGATATTGCAGTATTCCATGTCTTCCGGGAAAGGATTGCACTGGTAGTATGGCTGGCTTAGGTGGTACATTTCGCAGACTATGGTGCTACGACCGTTAGGGCAGGTGCAGTTCATGCCGATATCGCATAAGGCTTCGTGGGTATCGCCCCATTTCGGTTTGTAGTATCCGGTAGCGTAGAATTTTACTCCGGTCGCCAGTTCATCTTCAGTCGGGCATTCTTTCGCACTGTATTCTCCGGCTAAGCCGCCACCCCTGGCCATGGCGAGACCATCCTTTTTTACTTCTGCCTGGATGAAGTCCAGCTCAAGGGGGAGGAAATTGACTAGGTTAGGGTTGATGGTACTAAGGATCAGGACAGAAGCGAATAATATCACTATACCGGTTACCGCTCCGCCTATCATCTTCTTAGCCCTATCGACTTGGCTCGCATTGCCGGCCGAGGTAAGCCAGATGACGCCGCCTACCATCAGGATGATGGTGGCTATTATGCCGATAATATTGAATCCATATTTATAGATAGCCGCCATGTATTCTTGTATCCAGGTGAACTTGCAGCTTATCTTGTTGCCAGCGGCGTCGGTTTCGCAATCGGTCGGCTGGGTGAATTTGTCCAGGCCGGGGATAGTGATCTGTAAATCAGGGACTTTGAACAGAGCTTCGGCTTTCTTTGCTGGCGCGGTTTCGCAGCAGCACACGCCGTAGGTGGGTTTCTTGCCAGAGCAGAGACTTTCTTCGGATTCTTTTTCATTAGCAGTGCAGCCACCAAAAAATACCCCAGGAGTATCACTCATCTGCTTATTTTCCCATTCGCAGGCGGCGTTAACCTGCGGGGCGGCAATAAAGATTAATAGTATGCTTAGGATGATTATCCGGATAGTTTTCATAATTGGTATTTCTTGATATTATTATCCGCTATCTTCTGGAAATAATCAATTTCTTCTTTTCCCAAGCGCTTGAAACGGCCTTGCTGGGAAAGGTATTTAGCGACTGGCAGCGTGTCCATTCCTTTATTGATGCTTGAGGAAGACAACTTGCCGTCTATGAATTCCAGTAACGGATATAGCCCCGTCTTTACCGCTAGTTTTCCCAGCTCAATGGCTTGGTCGGCGGGAATTTTCCAGCCAGGCATGCAAGGCGAGAGGATCTGGATATAGCTTGGTCCTTTTATGGTCAGGGCTTTGGCTACCTTCCTGGTTATATCGTCGACGTATCCGGCCGTACTTTGGGCGACATAGCTAAGGCCATGGGCGAGGGCTATTGCGATCAGGTCTTTCTTGGGAGAGATGAGGCCGCTTTTTTTTATCGAAGACGCGGCTGAGCTTTGGAAGCCGGTATTGGAATATCCTTCCGTGTCATAGCAGATATAGGTTATATCTTCGTTTCTTTGCCACATCCCGCTTATCATCCCGAAACCGATATCGAAAGTGGCGCCATCGCCAGCCTGGACTACTACTTTAGTTTTCTTGTCTCCTTTCTGGCGCAAGGCAGCCAAGACGCCTGAAGCAACGGGAGCGGCGTTCTCAAATAGCGAGTGCAACCAAGGCAGTCCCCAGGCGCTTTGCGGATATGAGGTAGTCGTCACTTCGAGGCAGCCCGTGGCATTGATGATTATTGTATCCTGGCTAAAGGCGCGCGAAACCGCTCTAGCGGCGATAAGCTGGCCGCAGCC
>CAZSAA010000002.1:0-1682 GCA_964604915.1 uncultured Gammaproteobacteria bacterium | reverse complement strand
GGCAGATTGACTAAGTCCGGGTTGACCGTATTGAGGATTATCCAGGAAGAGAAGAGGATGATGATACCGGTGATGGAGCCCCCTATCATCTTTTTTGCCTGCCCTATCCTAGCGGAATCTCCGGCGGACGTGAGCCAGATTACTCCGCCTATCATCAGAATAATAACGGCTAGAATTCCGACTATGCCTTGGAAGTATTTATAGAAAGTATTGATATATTTAGGTAGTAGATCGGCTTTGAAGTAGCGGTCGCCGGTCGAGGAAGTATAATAGCTGCCTACATCGACATTGTCGCCAGTATCGAAGCCAGAGCCTTCCACCGGGATGGGTACTTGAGGGTCGAATTGTACGGCTTCTTCATCGGCCGCCTGGGCGATGGGAGAGAATGAGAAGGCGAGGGCGGTAGCGAGAAAGAAAAAGAGGAATAGTTTCTTCATATTTTTGCTTGGTTTATTATATTATCTATATCATCGGTACCTATATCTTCTCCGCCTAGTCCGACCGGGAAATTCTTGATTTTTTCCCTGTCTATACCGGCCGTGGCAACTTCTTGGGCTAGGGGCCCAAGTCCGCTAAAGGCGGTGACCTTTTCCAAGACGATGACCTTGTTCGCTGATGAGCAAGCCTTCTTCGTCTCTTCGGCTGGGAAAGGCCGGTATGACCTTATCGCCAGTATCCCTATCTCTTTCCGGTCTTTCCTCGATGCGACAGCCTCTTCGATAGTGCCTAGCATCGAGCCCATGGCGATGATAACGACATGGGGGCGTTTAGGGCCGGAATATATAGCTAGGCCGGATTGGCCTTTTATTGCTGGCCGGCAGATGCGGTAGTATCTGGTGAGTTGTTCTTGGATAATATTGCCTGATTGCATCAGATTAACGGCCATTTCCTGCCGGTATTGGCTGTAGTGCTCGGGTGGGAACAGGGTACCGATAGACATTGGGTTTTTGGGATCAAGGACATTGCTCTTGTCGGGTTTTTTCTTCCCTAGAAATCTATCTACCGAGGCTTGGCTAGGTAGACATACTTCTTCTAACGCATGGGTGAGCAGGAAGCCATCGACATTGACCATGACTGGCAGCTTGGCCGTTTCGGCAATGGCAAAAGCGGCAATCTGCAGATCAATTGCTTCCTGGTTGTCCTGGGCAAAGAGCATTATCCAGCCGCTGTCGCGTACGGCCATGGCATCGCTGTGGTCGTTCCAGATATTTATTGGCGCCGAGATAGCTCGGTTGGCACAGGTGATAGTCACGGGCAGGCGCAAGCCGGCGATGTTATATAATACTTCGGCCATCAGTAATATCCCTTGCGAGCTGCTAGCCGTATAAGTCCTGGCGCCAGTCGCGCTAGCGCCGAGCGCGATAGAAGCGGCGGCTGATTCACTATCAGCTTGGATGAAGCTGTATCGGCCTTTGGAACGGGAATAGGCCTCTAACGCTTCGACGATATGGGTCTGAGGCGTGATGGGATAGGCGCTCACTACATCGGGACGCGATAAAAGGACGGCTTTCGCGAGCGCTTCTGATCCTTCCAATAGTGATTTTTCTGATTGCCTCATATTATCCTTCTTTTTCCATGGTAATCGCTCTAGCTGGGCATTCTTTGGCGCATAATCCGCAGCCTTTGCAATAGCGGTAGTCTGTCTTAGCGACGATGTGGCCGCTTTTCTTGTCTTTTTCCAT
>CAZSAA010000001.1:52672-75644 GCA_964604915.1 uncultured Gammaproteobacteria bacterium | reverse complement strand
TCATCCGCCTATCAAGGAGAGGGTGGAGAAGCTGAGAAAGATGAATTTGGGGTAGAAGAAAAAAGAGACGCTAATTTATTGAGTGGTCTTTTTATGAACGAGAAAGGAAGCCCTGTATGAAAAAAGCCATCCCTGAAAGGGTGGCTTTTTGAGTGCAGGGAGGAGGATCCATTAGTCTTGAAATCCCAGATTGTGCCGTTTGAGCACTTCCTCGATTTCATCAATAGTTTTCTTACCGATATTACCCCGCTTAAGAAGATCCGTTCTTTTCAATTGAACAAGTTCTTCCACGATATTTATGCCAGCTGCCTTTAAATTATTAAAGGCTCTTACGGAAATATCCAGGGATTCAATCGGGGTAGTCATTGATGCTGTTGGCACAGGTGGAGCTGGCAGCGGCACGGGATTAAATAGAAACTTTATCCTACTGTCCGCGCCACATCTTCTAAGGGCTTTTTCCTTAATTTGACGCGTTCTTTCGAAAGTTAGCCCTATTTCATCAGAGATCTGATTGAGCGTAATGGCTTCACAACCAACGCCAAAAAATTTTCTTAGTATTTCAGCTTCTCTATCGGTCAGCGTAGAAAACATATATTCCACTCTGTCTACGACATTAATTCCAAAAGTTGGCCTGATTGAATCCCTTAAATCGCGAGCATACTCTGAAATAATGTTATCAATCATGGGATAAAACCATGTATTTTCAGTGTCGCCGATTTGGAGGCCTTCGGAAGTCAGGTGCCTAAACAAAATGGATCGTTCTTCGCCGTCTCCCAGACCGCTAGCCCTATTGTCGCGAGGTAAAATAGCCTTAATTAAATTTCTGTATCCCTTCGGTACTTCTGGAGAAAACCCTAACTGGGTCAATTTGTAGAGTGAATTTATAGAAATTTTTAAAATTTCCATAATTCTCTGGAACTGAAGAACTTTCTCAATCGTAACTTGTAATCTTTGGCGGTCTATCTCTTCGACAACGGTCAGTCTTTGTCTTATAAGCACAAATGTTTTTAAAACATTATTTATACTTTCTAGAAATCTAACAGGCTTCTGGCTCCATTCCCCGTTTCCCCTCAATTTCTTAATGTAGTTAGAACAAGTTGAGTTGCTTATTTGAAAATAGGCCGTTATTATAGCGGGAGGCATTCCAAGGATTAAAAGTTGAATCAGTTGGTTTTTCGCTGCGGAAAACTTTCTGCTATCATTCATTTTTTTAAGTTTTAAAGGTTCAATAATTTTAACTATCGAAAAAATATATCATAAGTATGTTCTTTTGTCAAAATTTGTACAATTGCATAGTCAAGGTTGGTAGTCTAGGCTACTTTTTCCGCACCTATTTATATTGAAAAATTTATATAATATAAGATAAAAAACTGTCGAAAATAAATTAGTATACTCGTGAGGTATAATCCTTGCGAGTATACTAATTTAAATGGATGATAGCGGGATTTCCGTTGGGTGAGGCTTATCTCTTTTGCTAATCTCGTTCTTAGGCTATCATGAAGTTAGTATGAAAAAAGATAATAAGATGAATAAAAGATTAGAACTAGTCGCTCCGGCGGGAAATATCATTAAGCTGGAGACCGCTTTCCTATTCGGAGCGGATGCCGCCTATCTCGGTCTACCGGAATATTCTTTGCGCACCCGCATCAACGATTTCGATTGGGATAGTCTGGAAGAGGGGATAGCGCTGGCCCATTCCCGAAAAAAGAAAGCATATGTTACGCTCAATATCATCGCCCATAACCGGCATTTTGCCGACTTACCTGCGGCAATAAAGAAGATAAAAAAACTCTCTCCCGACGCTCTCATCGTGGCTGATCCAGGCATTATGGCGGTAGTCTGGCGATATTGGCCAGAAGCTAGGATCCATCTTTCCACCCAAGCCAACTGCATCAACGCGGAAGCGGCTAAGTTCTGGTATCGCCAGGGCGTCAAGCGGGTAGTGCTCGGACGAGAAGCGTCGCTTGAGGATATATGCCTCATCCATCAGGCCTGTCCTAAACTGGAACTTGAATATTTCGTCCATGGCGCTATGTGTATGGCCTATTCCGGTCGCTGTTTCCTGTCAAAATGGCTGACGGATCGCAGCGGTAACTTGGGTGATTGCGCCCAAGCCTGCCGGTTCGAATACTCCGTCCAAGCCAAGAATCACGAGCAAGGCGAAATCGTTGAGGAAGAAAACGGTACATACATCCTCAACTCCAAGGATCTCTGTCTCATTAGGTATCTGGACGAACTTATTGCCGCTGGTATTAGCAGCTTCAAGATCGAAGGCCGAGCGAAGAGCGTATACTATCAAGCCCTGGTTTCCGGGGCATATCGTCGCGCTATCGATATTCTTTTTTCCGGGGACGCAGTCGTTTTCCGCCGGGAAAGCCGCCGCTTGGAAAAGGAACTTAGGACTAAGTTAGTCAACCGCGGCTTTTCTACCGGCTTTTTGCTCAGCGGGAGAGGGGAAGAGAAGACAGACTTGGCAGCGGAGAAAAGCGATTGGGAGTTCTGCGGCCAGGTTGTCGCCCCGGTCTCGGACTGGACCAAAAAAACCGGCGATATCTTTGTCCAGGTGCACAATACTCTCAAGGTCGGGATGAAGGTGGAGATAATCTTGCCCGGGTATGATATAATTAGAAAGAAGATAACCAAGATGCATGACGCTATAGGTGGGGAAACGTTGACCGAAGCCCACGGCGGCGGGGGTAGCCGTATTGTCCGCCTATCTATTTCGGGGAAGGACATTCCCGCAGGCGCCATATTAACCAGGAAAAAGCTATGATCGCTTATCTGCACGGTACAATCAAAGATAAAGGATTAAACTACGCTATCGTCGAAGTGTCGGGCGTCGGTTACCAGGTTTTTTTGCCCGAAGGCATCCACTCGGAAGTGAGGAAAGGCCAGGATTTTGAAACCTATATCCATCATATCGTCCGCGAGGAAGCGAGCGACCTTTATGGTTTCCGTAACCTGGAGGAACTAGGATTCTTCCAGTCATTGCTATCGGTTTCCGGCGTTGGCCCTAAATCCGCCCTCGGCATCATGTCCGCCGCTTCGCTCGATGACGTCCGAGAAGCGGTAGCCCGCGGTGACGCTTCGCTCCTTACCAAGGTGAGCGGGATAGGGAAGAAGACGGCGGAGAGATTAGTTTTGGAATTGAAGGGGAAGGTAGCTAAGTCTATCGCTGGGCTGAGCCTATCTTCAGGCACTTCTTTCGGGGATGATCTCGACGCCTTGATGGCACTTGGCTATTCATTATCCGAAGCCCGGGAAGCCTTATCCCAAGTCCCGCCTGCCGTTACTGACGGCGCACAAAGGGTGAAGGAGGCACTTAAGGCAATGGGGAAAAATAAAATAAGATAAGGATATAAAGCTCGGTTTTCCGGGCTTTTTCGTTTGTTTATCGCCCCATATCCTGCTATAATATCAGTACCTTTACACTCAAGGGTATTTTAGTTAGTATAGAGGTAAATGCATTGATTTTATGGCTAAAAACAACATCACTAAGCAAAGCCAAGACTTTCCCCAGTGGTATCAGGACGTGGTTCGGGAAGCGGAATTAGCCGAATCTTCCGAAGTCCGCGGTTGCGGCATCATCCGTCCGTACGGCCTCAAGATCTGGGAGCTAGTCAAAGCGGAATTGTCGCGCAAGCTAGAGGAAGATGGCGTGGAGAACGTATATTTCCCGATTTTCGTGCCGCTTGAGAACTTGATGGCGGAAAAGGATCATGTCGAGGGCTTCGCGCCGGAACTGGCGATCGTTACCCACGGTGGCGGGGAAGAATTGAAGAATAAGCTAGCCGTGCGCCCCACCAGCGAAGCGGCGATGTACAAGACATATGCCAGGTGGATCCAGAGCTATAAGGATCTGCCGCTGCGCCTCAACCAGTGGGCGAACGTCGTCCGTTGGGAGAAGCGCCCGCGCGCTTTCTTGCGCTGGAGTGAATTCCTCTGGCAGGAAGGACATACCGCTTTTGCCGGTGAAGAGGAAGCTAGGGAAGAAGTCTGGAAGATGTTAGACATATACCGCCAAACCTATCAGTTTATGGGTATCCCGGCGTTTTCCGGTCGCAAATCTGAGAATGAGAAGTTCGCCGGCGCCGTGATGACTACCACCGTGGAGGTGATGGCCAGGGACGGCAAGGCGATCCAAGGCGGTACTAGCCACTATCTTGGCACCAATTTTGCCAAAGTATTCGACGTGAACTATCTTGGCGCGGATGGCGAAAGCCACCTTTGTCATCAGAATAGCTGGGGCTTGTCCTGGCGCTGCGTCGGCGCAGCTATCATGGTCCACGGTGATGACAACGGCCTACGTCTGCCCCCGAACATCGCTCCTATCCAGATCGCTATCGTCCCGATATATAAGGATGATGCCGGGCGGGAAAAGGTGCTGGCTCATTGCCGCAAGATCAAGGAAGACTTAGCTAAGAAGTATCGGGTAAAGATCGATGAACGCGATGGCCTTACACCCGGTTTCAAGTTCAATTATTGGGAGGTGAGGGGAGTGCCGGTCCGGCTCGAGATCGGCCCTAAAGAAGTAGAAGAAGGTTTGGTTAGTGTATTTCGCCGTGATACTAATGAGAAGGATGGTACTACGCTCTGCGAACTGGATCGGTACCTTGAGAAACTGATGGGTGATATCCATTTTAACTTGTATAAGCAGGCCTTGGATTTCGCTAATTCCCATATATACCGTATCGAGAGCATTGATGAGATAGATGATAGGCAGGGCTGGTTCGAAGCGAGCTGGAGCGAGGACGCCGAGAGCGAGAAGCTGCTCAAGGAAAAATTCGGCATGGTTTCCCGCGTCTGTCTCAAGGACAAGGATGGGCAAGCGCCCAAGAACAAAAAATGCTTCATCACCGGAAAACCGGCCAAGAACGATTGGCTTTTCGCCAAAAGTTATTAATATACTAATATGTTTGGAAGATTCTTAGGAAAATTCAGTCATGGCATGGGTATCGACCTGGGCACCAAGAATACTCTGGTCTATATCGAAGACAAAGGTATCGTCATCAACGAGCCCTCGGTCGTCGCTATCAATACCCGTACCAACGAGATATTGGAGGTGGGCACGGAAGCTAAGAAGATGGTGGGCAAGACGCCCGGCCATATCCAAGCGATAAAGCCGCTGGTAGATGGGGTCATTTCTGATTTTGAAGTGGCAGAGAAGATGCTTAAATATTTCATCACTAAGGTAAAGAATGAATCCTTCTCTTTCTTTTCTCGCCCGACGGTCGTTATCGGTACCCCCTTGGATCTGACTGAAGTGGAACGGAAAGCGGTCGAGGATGCGGCGCGTTCGGCCGGAGCGAGCAAGGTATACCTGGTCGAGGAAGCGATGGCCGCGGCTGTCGGCGCTCGGTTGCCGGTTACGGAAGCTACCGCGACCATGATTGTCGATATCGGCGGCGGTACCACGGAAATAGCGGTCATCTCGCTTGGCGGCGTCGTGGCTTGGAAGTCGCTGCGTCTAGCCGGCAATGAGTTCGATAACAATATTATCGAATACGTGCGGGAAGAATTCAACATCCTCATCGGTGAACAGGTAGCGGAGAATATCAAGATCCAGATCGGTTCCGCCGTACCGATGGAAGAGCCCAAGGAAATGGAAATCCGCGGCCGCGACCTTATCAATGGTCTCCCCAAGGCGGTGATGATAAATGATAAGCAGGTGAGAGAGGCACTCAGCCGTACCATCTCCAAGATCATCGAGAATATCAAGACTATATTAGAAACCACTCCGCCGGAACTGGTATCAGATATCTATGAGCGTGGCGTATATCTTTCTGGTGGTGGCGCGCTGCTAAGAGGTTTAGACAAGGCGATATCGACGGCGGCCAAGATTCCAGTCAAGATCGCCGAAGATCCACTTACCTGCGTAGTGCGCGGCTGCGGCATAATCCTAGGAGACAGGAATCTCTTAGAGAAAGTCGTCTTAGCGGCCATGCCGCAAAATTGATTATGGATAATCGAGGGAAGAAAAGGAGACAGAAACTGATTATAATCGCCGCCCTTATCCTTGGCGCGGCTTTTTTGCAATTATCCGGCCTCTTGCGTCCGATTACCGGCGGTATCGCGGCTATAGGGAATAGCTTTGGTTCAGCTTTTTTCCGCCGAGGCAGCGAGATAAATTCGCAATGGAAGGGAAGAAATGTTGATCAAGATATGCGTATCCAGGAATTAGAGGCAGAAGTGGCCAAGCTGCAGGCGGAAAACGTAGCCGCTAAGATGCTCGAGGAAGAAAATGCCCAATTGCGGGCGCAGATCGATTTTTCCGAACAATCTGGCAGCCAATCGATTCCGGCTAAAGTTACCGCTAGAGAAGTAGCTTTCGGCTTGGATGATGAAGATCAGAAATTTGTCATTGACCGTGGTAGTCGCGACGGCCTTCGTACCGGCCTGGCGGTAGCCAACCAGCAGGGGATAGTATTGGGGAAGCTCGTGGATGTAACTGATAATTCTGCCACTCTCTGCTTAGTCGTGAGCCGTAATTGCCAGTTTCCCGCCTCCATTATCAATGGAGACAAAACCAATGGCCTGACGGACGGTAATCTTGGATTAACTATCAAGATGAATTATATCCCGCAGAGCGAGCAGATCAAGGAAGGCGATTACGTGGTCACTTCCGGATTAGGGGGGAGCATCCCGCGCGGTCTGCTTATCGGTCATGTTTCCCAGGTCAACACCCAGACCAACGAAGTCTGGCAGGACGTAACGATAGAGCCGAGCGCCAATATCGACGACAGCACTATCGTGTCAGTGATAATCCCATAGCGATGAGACAGAAGATGATAAGGATAATCTTGGCGATAGCCGCTTTTCTGTCACTGGCTATAATCCAGCGCTCTTTTATCTGGGCGCTGCCCCAGCCTTTCTCGTCGATCAGCCTGCCGGTTATTATATTGATGTCATACCTGATGTTTTCCCATTGGGATAGGGCGTGGCCGGCGCTAATTATCTTCGGATTATTGCTCGATTCCTTATCTTTCCATGTCTTGGGACTGGATGCCGTAGCACTGACCTTGTCTTTCTTGGCGGGGGAGTTCCTCCTGAAATATTGGCTGACCAATCGTTCTTTGTATTCCTTCGTCGCCCTTACGGTCTTGGTAACTTTGGCATATCACATTATAATGATAATAGCCGCCTTCCTCCTGAGCTATCGCGACCAATCTTTCAGTCTGCTGTTCCAAGAAAGTTTCTGGACATCGCTCGCCTATGAAACTGTATCGAGTATCATTGCCATTGCCATCATTTTCTATATAAGCAATTCTATTAGCAAGAAGATGAAACCATTCTTCGTAAAATAATTATATGCCTAAGAAATCACCTGATATTATCGCTATCGGCGGACTGACCGTCGACATCTCTTTCCCGGCGCCGGAAGGAGTGGTTATAGACAATAGCCAGGACATATTGCGCCAGAAGCTGTTAGCCTTCGAAGTAGGCGCTAAGATTTCCATCGACACCTTTCGCCAGTCTTTCGGCGGCGGTGCGGCTAACGTAGCCGCTAACTTAGCCCATTCCGGCTTTTTTTCCGCTTGCTTCGGGCAGATTGGCGACGACCATTATGGCGCGGCTATCCGCAATAATATCAAGGAGCTCGGCGTATCCGACGCATTCTTGAAAAAGGATGCTAAAGCGCAATCGGGTGTTTCTTTCATACTGGTAAGCGAAGACGGGGAACGCCTAGTGTTCAGTTGTCGTGGCGCGAATGATCGCCTCGCTATATCCGCGGTTGACCAAAAGAAAATGGCTAGCGCCGATTGGCTCTATATCGCTACTCTCTCCGATAATTGGAAGAGCGTCTTGCCTAAGATATTTTCGGTCGAAGGCCCGCGTATCGCTTGGAACCCTGGACTATCTCAGTGCCAAGCCGGTGCGGAGGCACTGTCCCGCTATTTGCGGCGTACCGACCTTTTCGCTCTCAATCGCGATGAAGCCTTGGAATTGCTAACTAGTACCAAACGCTACGCCAATCATCCTCGCAGTTTCTGGAGCAAGACGGATAATCTTCTTAAGGCGATATTTAGTTTCGGACCGCGCCTCGTACTCATCACTGACGGTCCGGCTGGTGCCTATGCCTATGGCGGCGACCAGGTATATTTCCAGCCGCCCTTTAAGGAGAAGAAACGGGTGGACGCGACCGGGATGGGCGATCGTTTCAATTCTAGCGTGTTAGCCGGGCTCATATTGTCCGACGGTGATATCAAGCTAGCCTTGCGGATGGCCTCCCAAGCCGCCGCTGCCAAGATTGAGCATCTGGGGGCGCAGGCCGGGATGGTGGACTTGAGGAAGATGATTAAAAAGAGATAGTTATTTTTAAGTTATATAAACATATGATCGAAGGAGTGATAATAAAAGAGTTAGGAAAATACGAAGATGAACGCGGTTGGCTTACCGAGATATATCGCCACGACGAGGTCGACATTAATCCGGCGATGGGCTATGTCAGCCTGACCTTGCCGGGCGTCATCCGCGGACCGCATGAGCATCGCTACCAGACCGACCTGTTTATTTTCGTCGGTCCGGGCCGGTTCGAATTGCATCTCTGGGACAGGCGCGAAGGCTCAGCTACCAAGGGAGAGCACCTAGTATTGGAAGCGGGAGAGGGATCACCTAAGTTCGTGACCGTGCCGCCAGGCGTGGTCCACGGATATAAATGCGTATCTGACGGACCAGCGTTGTCGATAAATTTGCCGGATAAGCTGTATAAGGGCGTAGGGAAGAGGGATGAGATCGATGAGATCCGTTGGGAAAAGGATCCGGCCTCGCCATACCAGATAAGCTAACTTGAAAAGATATGTGCGTATTTTGCCAGATAATCAAAGGAGAAATACCGTCATATAAGGTGATGGAGACGGCTGATACCTATGCTTTTCTCGACATCAAGCCGACCATTGCCGGACACACCCTAGTGGTCCCGAAGAATCATTATCAGGACATCGAAGGCATTCCGGCGGAGGAATTATCCGCCCTTATCGCCTCGGTCAAGGAGGTAGGCGCCAAGGTGATAGATAAGCTGGGCTGCCCGGGCTATAATGTCATCGCCAATAACGGGCAGGCGGCCGGTCAAGTCGTGCCGCACCTGCACTTCCATGTCATACCACGTCAGCCAAGCGATGGCCTCGAGCCATGGCCCGGCCGGGAATATAGGGAAGGGGAAGCAGAAGATATCTTGGGTAAATTATTGTCATAAGCATATGAAACTATTAGTCACCGGCGGCGCCGGCTTTATTGGCTCCAACTTCATCAGGTATTGGCTGGCTAAGCATCCGGATGACCATATCGTCAATCTTGATGCCCTTACCTATGCTGGTAACGAGGAAAGTTTGGCCGATATCAAGGATGATCCGCGCTATAATTTCGTCAAGGGGGATATCCGCGATGCCGCCCTGGTTGATAGCCTGGTAGCCGAGACTGACATCATCGTCCATTTTGCGGCCGAGAGTCATGTTGACCGTTCTATCAGTGACAGCGGGGAATTTCTTAGTACTAACGTAGTCGGCACCGGCGTCCTGCTGGAAGCGGCCAGGCGCCATGGCACGCGCTTCCATCATATCTCGACCGATGAGGTCTTCGGTAGCTTAGAGGCGGATGATCCAGCTTTCTGCGAGGATACCCCATATTCTCCTCGTTCGCCCTATAGCGCCTCTAAAGCCGCTTCCGATCACCTGGTCCGTGCCTATTTCCATACCTATGGACTGCCCATAACCATTTCTAATTGCTCCAATAACTACGGGCCATACCAATTCCCAGAAAAACTCATTCCGCTTTTCGTGACTAATCTCATGGAAGGGAAGCCGGTGACCATCTACGGCCAGGGCGCTAATATCCGCGATTGGATCCATGTAGAAGACCATAATAGAGGTGTAGAGGCGATAATTGAGAAGGGGCGCATTGGCGAGACGTATTGTCTGGGCGGCGGCAATGAGAAGACTAACCTGGAAATTACCAAATTCATCCTTGAAACGATGGGCCAGGGGGAAGAGATGATTGAATATGTCGCTGACCGCCTAGGACACGATCGGCGTTATGCTATTGACTTCGGTAAGGCGGAAAAGGAGCTTGGCTGGCGGCCGCAGATAGATTTTGCCACTGGCCTTAGAGAGACAGTACGGTGGTACCAGGATAACCGCGCCTGGTGGGAGAAGATAAAATATCAAGCCTAATTAATCATAAATAATAAGCTACTATGGAGAACGAAAGAAAAATCTTCATAATCGAAGATGACGTCAACATCCTCTACGGCCTGGAATCCCAGTTCGGAGCGGATGAGTTCGAAGTCCAAAGCAGTCAAGGCGACGAAGAGGTTGATGAGCTTATCTCCTCGATCAAGGATTTCGATCCTAATTACATCATCCTTGATCTGCTCTTGCCTAAGAACGATGGCTTCGACGTTATCAAGCGCATTAAGGAAGACTCGGAGATAAGTGATCGGCCGATCTTTATCTTCACCGACCTCAGTGATGATGACAGCCGGAACCGCAGCCTGGAGCTCGGAGCGGACTACTATTTTATCAAGGAAGAGTTCGACCCCTTTGAGTTCGTGGAGAAAGTGAAGAAGATCATCGAGAACAAGGAAAAGACCGACGAAAGGGATTACGACGAATAGGGAAGACGCCTATGCCAAGTCGCCGCATCTTCAAATACCTCGCGCTCTCGGGACTATTGATTCTAGTAGCGCTTATCTATTCCCAGCAGATAAATTTCACTTCTATCGACCTGGGGCGGCATTTGGAGAACGGGCGGGAGATCTGGCAAGACAGGCAGCTGTTACATCAGAATTTCTATTCTTATACCGAACCGGATTTTCCCTTCATAAACCATCATTGGCTATATGGGGTCATTGTTTACGGCCTCTATCTTATCAGCGGTTTTGGCGGTTTGTCCGCTTTCAACGCGCTGCTCGCGATAGCGGCTTTTTTCATATTCTTCCGTTTAGCCAAAGAGCGGGCCGGCTTCTATCCCGCCGCTATCTTGGCCTTGCCAGTTATCTTGCTCCTTTCCGAGCGGGTAGAGATTCGGCCGGAGATAGTTTCGTATCTCCTTGTTGCCATCTGCTTCTATATCTTGGATCGGGTATCGCTTTCTTCACGTTATCGCCTATTATGGATCTTGCCGCCGCTATTTTTTCTCTGGGTCAATATCCATATCTATTTCTTCATCGGCTTGGCCGTACTCGCTTTTTCCGGGTTATCCGACCTCAAACATTGGCGGCAGCGGTTCTTCCCGTATCTAGCCGTTATCGGTGCCTGCCTCTTGAATCCTAATACCTGGAAAGGATTGATCTATCCCTTGAATATATTTGAAAATTACGGCTATGAAGTAGCGGAGAACAAATCAGTGTTCTTCTTGCAGAACTTGATGGTCGATGCTAATTTCCTTATCTTCAAGATCGTTTTAGCTCTCCTTGCCCTTTCCTGGCTCGCCTATTATCTCCACACCAAGCGGCTGCGCGCTTTCGACTCGCTTGTCAGCCTATTTTTTGCCGGTCTTGCCTTGTTTTCTTCGCGCAATATCTCCTTATTCGGGTTAGTGGCTTTGCCTATTGTCGCCGCTAACCTGGCGCCGCTTATCAAGAGGTCGTCTTGGCTGAAAGGGAGACATATGGTAATCGTCCTTTTTTTGGGATTGGCCGCGTGTTTCGTTTGGGTGGTACGCGATAGCCAAGGGGCTCATCGCTTGATGCGCCAGCCTTTGGGCTGGGGCGTGTCCTCTGGCTATGATGCTTCTTTTCGTTTCTTCCAGGACAAGGGTTTATCCGGTCCAGTATTCAATAATTATGACATCGGTAGCGCTCTGATCTTCTGGTTCGCCGGCCAAGAAAAAGTTTTCGTAGATAATCGTCCGGAAGCCTATAGCGCGGCTTTTTTCCAAAACACCTATCGTCCGATGCAGGAGGATCCGGCCGCTTGGGACAGGGCACGGGAGGAGTATGGTATCGCGACAATATATTTTTCTCATACGGATGGTACACCTTGGGCTAATGCTTTCTTGGCGCGCATATTGAGCGACGATAGTTGGCGCCTCCTCTATTTTGATGCTAAGTCCGTCATCCTTTCTAGTCGCCAGGATCAGGCCAGCGACGTCATTGATGAAGCAGCCTTTGCGGCTCGGTATAGGGAGCTGCAGGAAACAGGAAGCGAGAGCGAGCGGATGTCGCTCGCCTCGTTGGCTGAGACAATCGGATATCCCGAGTTGGTCGCGGAGACATATACCCAGATTATCGAGGATAATCCCCGTAGTTTTCGCGGATATCTAGGTTTGGCTGGATTGTATTCCTCTTCTGCCGATCAATCATATCTCAGGCAAGCGGTAGTTTTGTATGGAAAGGCCTTAGAGCGAGGCTTTCGCCTGCCTTTAATCTATAACCGTCTCGGCCTCGTCCATTGGCAACTAGGCGAATATGCCTTGGCTAAGCGGGATTGGGAAGCGGCACAGCGGCGCAATAGAAAAGACGAGGAGTCCTCGTCTTATCTTCTCCAGTTGCAGGATCTGCAGCGAGCCGGGCAACTGCCGCCTAATCTTTACTGAAACGTTCCTTGAACAAGGCAAAAATGGCGGCAAATCCATCCTTCGCCCTTATCTTCTTCCCCTCCTTATAGCTTCGTCTCCGGTATGATATCGGGATTTCCTCGATGCGATAGCCACGCTTTAGTAGTTGAGCAGTGAGGATGGGCTCAATCTCGAATTTTTTTATATCCAGCTTGATTTCTGTCAGGGCGGACATAGGTACTAGCTTGAGGCAGGTTTCCATATCAGTGAGACTAGAGTGAAAGAGAAAGTTAGTGAGAGCGGTGAGGAAACGATTGACCAGGTAATGGAAGCTCGGTTTATTTTTTCCCATAAATCTTGAACCATATATCGCCAATTTACTATCATCCGCATCCTCGGCTGTTTGGAGTAGGCGGATGATGTCTTGCGGATCATATTCCGAGTCAGCATCGAAGATAATGAAATATTTCCCCTGAGCTTTTTCCAAGCCGGCTAGGACGGCAGTGCCTTTGCCGCCGTTGTTTTCCCGCCTTATGAGGTATAGGGAAGGGTCGGAACAGAAGCTGGCGATTATCTCGGCCGAAGCATCGGATGAGCCATCGTCAATCGCTACGATTTCCTTGTCTAACGGCAAGGCCAGTAGTGGCGGTAATGATTGAGGCAGGAGCGCTGCCTCATTGTATATCGGGACGATGATGGAGATTTTAGGCATAGTGTTTTAAGTATAGCATTGGGAAAGCATTAGGGAAACTAGATTGATTTTGCTTATATTAGGTGAGCACAGGCTAGGGGCAGTTAGTTGACTTTTAGGCTAAAAATGGGTAATATATATTAATCGCGCAATTAGCCCGATATTTATCTTATGTTTATCAAAAGAATCGGCATCGACCTCGGCACCACCTATACTTTAGTGTATCTCCCAAAACGGGGCATCGTCATCAATGAACCTTCGGTAGTGGCTATATCCCTGGATGATAATAAAATATTGGCGGTGGGCAACGAAGCTAAGGATATGCTCGGTCGGACGCCTGACACTATCAAAGCCGCCCGTCCGCTCAAGGATGGTGTCATCGCCGACTATCGTACAACCGAAGCGATGATTCGCTATTTTATCAACAAGACTCTAGGCGGAGTCCGGCTTTTCCGCCCGGAAGTCATGGTGGCCGTACCGGCTGGCATCTCTTCGACTGAACGTCGCGCCGTTATTGAAGCGACTATCGCCGCTGGCGCTAAAGCCGCCTATATAATCAAAGAGCCCGTCGCGGCCGCTATCGGGGCCGATATTCCGATTGGTTCGGCTACTGGGCATATGGTGATCGATATCGGCGGCGGTACGGCCGAGATGGCCGTCATCTCTTTAGGCGGGATCGTCGCTTCCACTTCCGTGCGCGTCGGGGGCAACAAGCTCGACGCCGCTATCTTGGAATATGTCCGTAAGCGCTATAACCTGGCTATTGGCGAACGTAGCGCCGAAGAATTGAAGATAAATATTGGTTCAGCTTTGTTTATGGAAGACAAACTGTATTTCGAAGTCAGGGGCAGGGATCTGGTTACCGGCTTACCACGCAGTATCAATGTCTCGAGCGATGACGTCACCGAAGCCATTCAGACTGAACTTGAAGCAATCGTCTCCGCCGCTAAGAAGGTTCTGCATGCCACTCCGCCCGAATTGGCGGCCGATATCATGGACAAAGGTATTGTCCTTACCGGCGGCAGCGCTTTATTGCGCAATATCGACCAGCTCATCTCCCGTACGACCGGTGTACCTGCCTATGTGGCTGATGATGCGCCGCTCTGCGTCGCTAAAGGTACGGGCATCGCTCTGGATAATCTGGATAGTTATAAACGGTCGATTCTGGCCACCAAATAGTATGCACATAGGGATAGACGCTTCACCTGCCAATAGGAAACACCGGACCGGTACCGAATGGTATACCTTTTATCTCATCGCCGAATTGGCCAAGTTAGACAAGGAGAACCGTTATACCCTATACGTCAACAATTTTCCGGTCCAAGATTTACAAGAGATAATCAAGGATAGCCCCAATTTTTCTATCAAGATATTAGGCTGGCCTTTGCCCTTCCTATGGGGCATGATCAGATTGTCGCTCGAGATGCTCTTCCAGGCGCCTGATGTTTTCTTCGTTCCCGCCAACGCCTTGCCTTTATACTTTCCTCGCCGGACGGTCAACACTATCCATGATATCGCCTTCTTGCGTGATTGGCAGGTATATCGTAAGGGCGCTTCTATTGAGAGCCGTTTCAATCAGAGCCTGCTTGATTGGATGGTGAGGATAATAAGTGGAGGGCGATATCGATTCAACCGACTAGATTTTCTGGCTTGGTCCACCGATCGCGCCCTACGTAAGGCCAGGAAGATAATCTCCGTGTCCGAGTTCACGCGTCAGGATATATTACATTTTTTCCCGCGTACGCGCCCTCAGAAGATAGAGGTGATCTATAATGGATATAGCCGCGATATATTTCGGCCGATAAGCGACGAGAAGAAGGTGGATGAAATACTCTCCAAATACGGGCTATCGCGTCCCTTTTTCCTCTATGTCGGCCGTTTGGAGAAGAAGAAAAATACGCCCCTGCTTATCGAATCTTTCGCCTATTACAAGGAAATCAATCCAGAAGCCCAGGAAAAGCTGGTGCTCATCGGCAATGCGAGCTATGGCTATGATGAGGTGAAATACGCGATCGAGGAATTCAATCTCAATCGCCAGGTATATATGCCAGGCTGGGTGGAAGAGGTGGATATCCCCTATGTCTTCCATGCGGCTAAGGCGTTTATCTTCCCGACTAAGCATGAGGGATTCGGTATCCCGATGCTCGAAGCGATGGCCTGCGGCGTACCGGTTGCCGCCTCCGACCTGCCGGTCCTCAGGGAAGTAGCAGGGGAAGCGGCCTTGTTCTTCGATTATTCTAAGAAGGAGCCGATTGCCAAGGCCTTGACCCAATTGAGCGTTGATAGCGCTTTGAGGGAAAGATTATCTACTCTTGGCCTGGCTAGGGCGAACGAATTCAGTTGGGAAAAATGCGCTAAAGAGACTCTAGAATTACTACGGACAGTCGCCGCCTGATTGCTTGGCTCGGCGCTAGTGTGATACAATGGAGATGTTATGATAAAGAAAATAGCATCTTTTTTTATATTAGCTTGGATTTTCGCCACGCCTGCGCTGGGCGCTATTCTTCCTAATGACCAATTTTTCTATAACCAATGGTATCTAAGCCGTATCAAGGCTGAGTCGGCTTGGGAGAGTATCTCTTCTTCGCCTGATATCGTGGTAGCGGTCATCGATGCTGGGGTAGACATCGAACATCCTGACTTGCAACAGAGCTTGTGGACTAACGCCGGTGAAACGGCTGGCAATGGCAAGGATGATGATCACAACGGCTTCATTGATGATTATTATGGTTGGGATTTCGTCAGTAACGTACCGGATCCTTCGCCCGTCTTTGAAGAAGGTTGGGACGAGTCGGCTATATCGCACGGAACTATGGTTGCCGGCATTATCGCTGCGACTGGCAATAATCGCATTGGCGTGGCCGGGGTAACTTGGAAGGCCAAGATCATGTCCCTCAAGGTCATGGATTCAAACGGGGAAGGGCGGGTCGGTTCGGTCATCCGCGCTATTGATTATGCTACTAATAATGGTGCCAATATCATTAATTTGAGCTTCGTCGGATTTAACTATAGTGATGCTTTGCATGAGGCGATAGGGCGCGCATACGAAGCGGGTGTCATCGTCGTAGCGGCGGCGGGCAACGAACAATCCAGCGGCCTCGGCTATGATACTGATAAAGTGCCTCTTTATCCGGCCTGCTATGACGGCAAGGACGGAGAGAATATGGTGATCGGAGTAGCGGCTACCGATGCCTTGGACCAGAAGGCTAGTTTTTCCAGTTACGGGTTTAACTGTGTGGATATATCGGCGCCAGGTATCAGCTTTTTTAACACTATCACCTCTGGTGGCAACCCTATCGACCCGTCTCAGCTATATGATGGCTATTGGTCTGGCACTTCAATGGCTGTGCCAGTGGTTTCTGGCGCGCTAGCGTTAGTACTCCAGGCTAATCCGGAAGTGACGCCAGAAGAAGCGGCTAATATCGTTTTGGGAAGCACGGATAATATCAGCTTGCTTAACCCCTCGTATCTAGGCCAGCTCGGTACCGGGCGCCTTAATCTCGAGCGGGCGATTGATCTGGCACAAGAATACCTGGATCGCTATAGCCGTTCCGTAATCGCGGTACCTGGTTCTGGGTTGGCTTCCTCCTCCTTGGTGGTAATGGATGCGAGCGGGAAGGTGATCCGGTCATGGGAAGTGCCGGCTGAATACGCTAACGGTGCTTCGATACAAGCTGGCGATGTGGACGGAGATTATCAAGACGAATATATTTTAGCCGCTCGGGCCGGTAGCGCTCCGCTTATATCCGTATATGAGTTGGATGGTACTCTTGTTTCTCACTTTTTTGCCTATTCCCAGAATTTCAAGGGCGGAGTATCGCTCGCTCTTGGCGATCTCGATGGTGATGGCCAGAAAGAGATAATTACCGGCGCTCTTGCCGGTGGCGGACCGCAAGTGCGGATATTCAATCTGGATGGGCGTCCGCTTCAGCAGTTTTTTGCGGCGAGCGAATCTTTCCGTGGCGGCGTATCGGTCTCATCGGGCAATATCGACGGCAAGGGTAACGACGAGATTGTAGTCGGCTTGGGGCAGGGGACGGCGCCGGAGATAAAGATATACTCGAACGACCTAAAGCTAGTTGGACGTTTCCTTGCCTATGAGAAATCATTCCAGGGTGGCATACATGTCACCGTTGCTAATATCGACGGGAGAGCCGATCGGGGGAGGTATGAAATAATTGCTAGTCCGATGGGCGGGCGCGATCCCGAGCTCCGGATTTTCGATGACCATGGCCGGCTTAAGGAGTCCTTCTATGCCTTCAGTAATTCCTGGCAGAAAGGGTTTACTACCAGCGTCGGCGATGTGGATAATGACGGTGAGGCGGAGATAATGGCCGCGGCTAGCGCTGGCGGTACGCCTCATATCCGCAGTTTCGATAGCGAAGGGAATCTGCGGCAGTCATTTTTCGCCTATGCCCAGAGCTTTAGCGGCGGATTATCCGCTTCGGTGATAAGGATAAGGAAATAAGCTATTAAATACGAACACATATGCCTAAAGAGATCATTTTCGACAAACCTAACATTCTCGTCGCCGGTGGAGCGGGATTTATCGGCTCCTTCCTTTGCGATGAGCTGGTAAAGAAAGCCAAGGTCATCTGCGTGGACAATTTCATCACCGGAAGCGAACAGAACATTGACCACCTGCTTTCGAATCCTGATTTTGCCTTCATCCACCACGACTTGAGCCAGCCTTTTGATTTGCTATCTTTTCCAGAATTGGCGAAGTTTAAGGTGGAATTCCAGGGCATCCAGGAAATATATAATTTAGCTTGCCCGATGTCGCCTAAGCGTTTTATGGACAATCGCATCGCTACTTTGGATGTCAATTCCTTAGCGATGAAAAACTTGTTAGAGATGACCTTGAAATATCAGGCTAAGTTCCTCCAAGTCTCTTCGTCGGTGGTCTATGGCCCTAAACGCGCGGATAATCGGTCTTTGCAGCTAAAAGAGAACGATTTGGGTGTCGTCGATCACTTATCCCCTCGCGCTTCCTATGACGAAGGCAAGCGTTTTGCGGAAACTATGGTCGCCAATTATCGGGAGGTATATGGTTTAGACGCCAAGATCGTCCGACTATTCCGCACCTATGGCCCGCGTATGGAATTGGATGACGATCAGATGATTCCGGATTTTATTAATAGCGCTTTGGACGACAAAGATATCGAGATATTCGGCGATAAAGATTTTGGTTCATCTTTCTGCTACATCGATGACGCGATAGACGGCTTGGTCAAGATGATGGCTTCATCCTTGGCTGGTCCGATCAATATCGGGTCGGATGTAGAAGTATCCTTCCGGCAGATCGCCGAGATGATAATAAAAGAAACCGGCTCCGATTCGAAGTTGGTTCATAGCGATAGCAAGCTTTTCATGAGCGAGTTGGTCCTACCGGATATATATAGGGCGCGCAATGAGCTGCTATGGATGCCAGTCGTTACTTTGGAGAACGGAATCAAGAAGACGGTCTTTTCTTTGCGGGCGCACAAGGATATCAAAGCAGGGTTTTAGAAAAATCAATTACCTTCCGGGCATACGATATGCCATCAAGCGAGGGCTTGGCCATTGGGCCGGGCCCTTTCGATATGCTGGCCTTGAGGCAGGCCAGGAAAGAGGCGACTTGACCAGGTTCGAATAGGCTTTCCTTGGGCAATAGTTCGGGGATGCCGCCTAGGCGAGAAGCCACGACCCGCATGCCAGCAGCGAGAGCCTCTCTGATGGCCATAGGCGAATTCTCATAGCACAAGGAAGGGAAAAGCAGGATATCGTTTGCTTGCATGCGTTTGAGGAGACGACTGTGATCCAAGCGCCCTAGTATCTCGATATCGAATGCTTGGCTATCGCTTCGGTATCCTTCGATTGATCGCTGGAGCGTACCACTGCCGGCGATTTCTAATTTCACGCGTGAGAAAGGCGTGCCTTGTAGCATATCTTTCCAGTCAGCTTGGCCTAGGGCCTCGAGCATCATCCCTATCCCTTTATGTTCCTCCCATTGGCCGGCAAATAGCAGGCGGAGTTCGCGTTTATCCCCCTCTTTTTGAGGAGGTATGGGCAGATCGGCCATCGGGTTAGCTAGGACTAGTCCGGGACGCTCGGTAAACAGGCTATAGCGGCGGTGCAGGTCCAACAGCCAGCGCGAAGGGGAGATCACCGCCCCGATCGGGGCCATCAAGAAAGAGACCGCGGATCGGTATAACCGCAAAGCTGGTAATTCGAGGTTTTTCTCTTTCCCGTAATACAAGAGGCCGCTCGGGTAGACTAACTGGACATCGTGGATGGTGTGGATGATGGGAACCTTAGCGATTAATAGCGAGAGCGGTGTAAGCCAGCCGAGGCCCATCAGGTTGTTGGTAAGGATGAGGTCGGGCTGGTATCGCTTAGTGATTTGCCTTATCATCTTATATTTCTTGATGGCGATAAATTGCTGCAGGTGCCAAGCTAAGCGGCGCCAGGTGGGAAATTTTGCTAGATCATAGTATGACGACTTTATCTCATAATGCCGGATACCTTCGGTCAGGGTTTCTCCTCGTTTGGGTTGCGGCGCGCCAGAAATCACGGCCACCTCGTGTCCGAGCGAAAGCAGGCCTTGGGCCAGCTCTTCGATGACTGTTTCGGCGCCGCCGCGTTTCAAGCGGCCATATAAGTTATGGAGGATGAGTATTTTCATAGGGAGGCGAATATCCGTATCAGCTTGGCCTTTATTGCTTCCTGGCTATAGCGTTCGACGGCCCAAGCGCGAGCGGCTCTGCCTAAGCGCTCCCGCATGGTTTGGCTGGAAACCATCTGTTCCATGGCGGATTTTAACGACTCGATATCACCCGGCTGGCAAGACAAGCCCTCCTGGCCCGGCCGGAAGACGGAACGGACGCCGGGAAGGTCGGAGGCGATTACCGGCAGGCCGCAGGCCATCGCTTCGATCAGCACGATGCCGAAAGCCTCGTTGCGGTTTATCGAAGGCAGGATAAAGCAATCGGCTGCCTGGTAGTGGCGGATAAGTTCGGCGTCACCAATAGCACCCAGGAATTCTACTTGCTTGGCAATGTCGAGATCTTGGCAAAGCTTTTGGTATGAGGCTTTGCGGTCACCCTCCCCGACGATACTCAGTTTCCAATCACTACGTTTGAGGCGGGAGGCTGCTTGGAGCATTACGTCTACGCCTTTGAAATAGTGGGCGCTATCAAGACCCCCGACGAAGAGGAAGTGAGTCTGGCGGCGTTTTATGATATCGTGGGTGATAAATTTCACTATCTCTTTGGCCTTGGCGATGAGCGGGGAGTTGGCCCGATTTTCAGGCAGCTTGGGCTTGAATGTCTCGGTGTCGACGCTAAAAGGCAGTTCGTGGAATTTCTGCGGCCAATCCTCCAGGTATCGCCTTATATCGCTTTGGCGGACATAGTCCAGGCTGGCGGCGATAATAGCGTCGGCTTTGGCAAAAAGCGACCGCCTTATCGCTTTAGATGGCCAGGCGAGTAGGCGGAAATAGCCGGATGAGAAGGCCACGTCCATGTGATAGTGGATGACGAGTTTGGTTCTAGGATGGATAGTCTTATACAGCCAGACTAGTTCAGCTGCCCCGAAGAACGGGTAATGGAGGTAGAGACAGTCATAGCGGCGGAGCTTGAATAGGAGAGAGAAGGGCAGGGCGCCGTGGCCGGCGCGCAGCCAAGGACGGAGATAGATAGTATCCTTCTCCTTTTCGCTTAGCGTGCCGTTTTGAGGGGCTAAGGTAAAGGTCTCTATGTTATGTTCCTCCTTGAGATAGTTACCTAAGATGAGGGCGCTTTTGCCGATCCCGCCGCGATATGGCGGGAAGGCACAGACGATCTGGGCGATCTTCATAACTCGTCCTCCTTATCCCTCAAGCTTACCGTCCGATTCATCTCAGTCAGGTCCTGGTCTAACTTAGCTATCTGCAAACGCATCTTGAAGATCAGGTAGAAGAGGAAAAGCACGGCCAGATAGAGCAGGGCGTTGATACCAGAAGAAAAGCCCCAAGCGGTCACTAACGCGTCAAGCTGCCGGATGAAGACGATGGCCGCTGCCGCCGCTACCCAGAAGAGAATCCAAAAGACGAATTCGCTGGCGGTGATAGTGCGTTTGCGTTTCTGGCGGATGAACTTGACGAGGAAATAGGCGATGACGGCGAGGGCGATGATTTGTTGGATCATATTGACGATAATTAATATTTAGTTTATCCTATTATGATTGTACTTTAAATTTTTATAATTATGAAACAGAATGAATTACTCCTAGCTATCTTGGTAGATATCATGCTTTCGGTGGCGATACTAGCCTTGATTTACGCTATCAATAGCGAAAGTATTTGTTGTTTTTTTCGAGAAACCCTTTGCTGCTATGCGGACGTGAGGATTTTCCTCACCCTGATTATATGCGGGCTATCCCTGCTTCCGGCGATATATCGGGCGGCAGTCCATCAATGGGCGTTAGTTATTCCCCTTTCGGTGATAGGGTATATCATTTATTTCCTGCTTATCCGGACCGAACGAGTGGAAGATGTGGGCTGGGTTTTAACCATGTGTTTCCTGGCCATCATTTTTTTCCATAGTTTGATAGCGGTAAGGACGATAAGCTCTCATGACCATAGCAATATGGAATGAGGGCTTTTTTTATTTTCAATTAAGGAGCTTCTGGAGGATGAGATCCTTGACTATCCTGATGCCGCCGGAAAAACTTTGGCCGAATTCGTCATATATCACGGTTATCGGCACCTCTTTCATCCGCAGTTTGTGCTTGAAGGATTTATACAATATTTCACTGCAATGAGCCATGCCCCGGTTGGATATCTCGATGGCCCGGGCGGCTTGGCGGTTGAAGGCGCGGAAACCGCTCTGCGGATCGGTGGTCGTTACCCCGAAGAGATAATTGACGATGCGCCCGAGCGGCATGATTAGCCAGCGCTTGAGGCGCGGTAGCCGCGATTTTTTGCCCATGAATCTCGAGCCGAAAACGATATCCGCTTCGTCGCTTTCTATCGGCGCTACCATCTCCGGAATATCTTCCGCTTGGAATTGGCCGTCGCCGTCGAAATGAATGATTATCTCGGCTCCGGCATTTAAGGCATATTCGTTGCCGGTCTGCAGGGCGGCGCCTTGGCCGCGATTGATGCGGTGGGATATGACACTAGCCCCAGCTTCTCTGGCAATTCTGGCCGTGCTATCGCGTGAGCAATCGTCCACTACCACTATCTCATCTACGAGCGGGACTAATTTTTCAATGACGCGACGGATGTTCTTCGCTTCGTTATAGGCAGGGATGACGCAAATCTTTTTCATAGCTGCTTGCTTAGCCTAGCCGCTTCCTTGGCGGAAGTGGAACCATTGATGAGCTTGCGGAAGACATCGACTAGCAGTGGCCGGATGTTGACGATCGGTCCGGTGGAATCGCGCTGGAAAGCGGCTAGTTCGAAGGCGGCTAAGCGCTTGGTATACCCGCGGTAGTTGCAACGGGAGCAGCCGCTTGAAAGGAGGGCGGGAATACCTTTCCGGCCGACTTCTTGTTCGATATTCGGGAAGATATCCTTGAGCTGCTCACCGCTAAGCTGGTATTTCTTAGCGCAGTACGGGCAATTATTATCCACTAATCTCTGGCAGCTTATGGTTATGGAGGGAAGGTTTCCTGGTCGGCGGTCCTTGAGGCCGAGCGCTTCGATAGTCTGCTTGGCGTCGTTAGCCTTGGTTTCGACGATAATGAGGCGGCGGCCTTCTTTAGCTAGGTCTAGCGCTGATGATAGTTCGTCGAGGGTGGCGTCGGCAATGAGGATGGCGTCATAGT
>CAZSAA010000001.1:24083-52662 GCA_964604915.1 uncultured Gammaproteobacteria bacterium | reverse complement strand
ATCATCAGCGCTAGACCTAGCTAAAGAAGGCCGCCCCTCTTTATCTTTTGTAATTGTTCCTTAGTCTTGCGCCGGTCTTTTCGGAAATGATTGACGCCATCAATGCTTATCTCTGGAAAATCGGCGATAGCAGCCAAGCTTTTTTCTTGGTCAGCTAAGCGAGCAAGCAGGGAATAGGCGGTGGTGCTTGATCCCTCTCCGTCCGGCGAACTGACTACTATCAGTCCGGGGCGGCCGAGAGCGTCGGTTATTATCTTCTGCCCGGCCGTATCTAGGCCTAAACGCGAAAGAGGCCGGATTTCAGGCTTGGCTGAGAGGAATTCGATACGCACTTTTTCGCTGCTACCCGAAGCGATGGCCGAGATGGAAGCAGATATGAGACTGCGGCCCAATCTTATCTTGGCTCGTTTGCCAACGGCTAGATCACGTTCATCCAAGCCGAAAAGACGCTTGAATTGGGCTTTGAGATCATCCATTCCGGCTTGGCTTACCTGGAAGGTTTCCTGGTCGAGGCCGTTATTTATCCTGATGATCGAGCCCTGGCGCCCGTGTTCGATGATAAGTTCCTTGGCGTTCTCATAACGGCCAGCGCGGAGGATGGAAGAGGCTAATTTATTGTTCATAGTATTGATATTATACCTTATTTTATATTATTGTGAAATATGATAACATAGGGGTATAAATAGGGTTTATGTCTTCAAAAGCTTACGAATCTTTCTTTTCTTTCCGGGAAAAAGCCGCCCGGCAGTTCGGGGCGCTTTTCGCTTTCCGTTGGGCCTATCTCTACCTGGGATTAATCCTCATCTTCCAAGCGGGCGCTTGGTTTTTCGCTTATTATATCCAATCGCATCTGGGGGGAGAACTGCTTATCTTGCATAATAATCCCTATTTCGGTATCGATTGGATTGCCACGGGGTCTAGTATTTTCATCTTGCCAGCTTGGTCGCTTGGTGTCTTATTATTGAATTTTGTCGTTACCTTGGCTCTAGTGCGCCACAAATATGGCCGCTTGTTCCTCAATTTTTTGTTGGGTGCCGCGCTGCTCGTCTCAGTCATGTCCTTGATAAATGTATTCTTTATCTATCTTATCAATTTTCACTAGCCAGCTATGGAATTCTACATCATTAAGATTCTCTTCCTTTCGACCTTAGCTTTCGCCGTTTCGGTCCTGCTTACGCCCTTGCTTACGCATTTTTTGTATAAGTACCGTTTGGGCAAGCAGATCCGCCATGGTGGTAATACCCCCATTTTCAGTCAGTTGCATGCGCATAAGGCGGGTACGCCGACGATGGGCGGCATCCTGATTTGGCTCGTCGCTCTCCTACTAATCGTGATTTTTGCTATCTTGCCTGATATTTTCCCGCGCGATATCTTCCGGAATCTTAATTTCCTGTCTCGTTCAGAAACCCTATTACCCATCGGCGCCTTAGTGGCGAGCGCTATCATCGGTTTGCTCGATGACTGGCTGGATATCCGTGGCAAGGGTGTGCTTGGTGGGGGAGGCTTGAAGCTCAGACATCGCCTGCTCATCTATTCCGTTATCGCCCTCATTGGCGCGCTTTGGTTTTATTTCAAGCTGGATTGGGCGGTTTTCCACGTGCCTTTCCTAGGTAATTTCGAGATTTCCTGGTGGTATATCCCGGTCTTTATCTTCGTGATCGTCGCTACATCCTTCTCAGTCAATGAGACTGACGGTCTTGACGGCCTGGCTGGCGGTACCTTGATGATCGCTTTCGCTTCATATGGCGTCATCGCTTTCTCCCAAGGCCGCTATGACCTAGCCACTCTCTGCGGCGTTATCATCGGCGGTCTACTCTCTTTCCTATGGTTCAATATCCCGCCTGCTCGCTTCTACTTGGGCGATACCGGCGCGATGGGATTAGGAGTGACGCTCGGGGTCATCGCCATGCTTACCAATAACGCTTTGCTCCTACTACCTATCGGCTTCGTCTTTTTTGCGGAATCTCTCTCAGTTATTATCCAAGTCCTGTCCAAGTTGATTCGGAAGAAGAAGGTATTCCTTTCCGCCCCTATCCATCACCATCTCCAGGCAGTGGGCTGGCCTGAGTCGAAAATCGTCATGCGTTTTTGGATAATCGCGGGCGTCATGGCGATATCCGGCTTACTTATCTTCCTGCTTGACAAGATGTGATATGGGAATAAAGAAAGGGTTACAATCGATCTTCGCTCCGCGTCCCGGGGAACACGGGCCGGATAAGAAGCTATTATGGGTAGTCGGGATACTGGTCCTGTTCGGGCTAGTCATGTTGTCGAGCGCGTCTTCGATTGTTTCCTATTCCAAATTCGGCAATATCTATCATTATTTAGTTAACCAACTTTTCGGGGTAGGGGTGGGTGCCGCTCTTTTTTTCTTCGCCTATCGCTTCGATTATCATCTATGGCGCCGGTATGCCTTGTTCTTCCTGTTCGTTTCCATTTTATTGTTAGTCCTAGTATTTATCCCTGGTCTGCGTGCCGAGCATGGTACGGCTAGGAGCTGGATTATCATTTTCGGCCACTCCTTTCAGCCCTCGGAACTGGTAAAGATTTCCTTTTTGCTCTATCTGGCGACTTGGCTCGAAGCAAAGAAGGGGCAATTGTCGGATTGGAGCAGCGGCATGCTGCCGTTCTTACTCATCCTAGGCGTTATTAGCGGTTTGATGATCGCTCAACCGGATTTAGGCACTCTCTTTATTATCATCGCCACCGCTATCGCAGTATTCTTTGTCGGCGGCGGCAAGGTTTCTCACCTCCTGGTCACCGGCGCGCTCGGAGCCGGTGCTTTGATTTTGATGCTCAATCTCGGTTCTTCCGATTACCAAAGCGATCGCTTCAAATGCCTGCAGGACCCGAATTATAGCAGCCAGGACAAATGTTACCAGATCAATCAGTCCCTTATCGCCGTCGGTTCGGGCGGTATCCTGGGTCGCGGTTTGGGACAGAGTCGCCAGAAATATCTCTACCTGCCTGAAGTCTGGGGTGACGCCATCTTTCCTATCATTGCCGAAGAGCTAGGCTTTGTTATTTCAGTCCTCTTTATCCTCCTACTTCTCTTCCTGTTTTGGCGGGGGATAACGATAGCGCGGGGGGCGCCGGATATGTATGGAGCGATGCTCTCAGTCGGTATCGTAGTCTGGGTGTCAGTCCAGTCCTTTCTCAATATCGGCGGGATGATAAATCTGATACCGATGACCGGCGTGCCATTGCCCTTCATTTCCGCGGGGGGCTCTTCTATTATGTCCATGCTTTTAGCGATGGGCTTGCTAGCTAATATAAGCAAACAGACTAAATATGACGGACGCTAAGCCAAAGAAGATAATGCTCTCGGGTGGTGGCACCGGCGGTTCGGTGACGCCGCTTCTGGTCTTTGCCGCGGCGTACCGCCAGGATCATCCGGCTGTCTCTTTCGTGTTCGTCGGTAGCGGTCCGCTTGAACGGGAATTGGTGGCCGAAGCGCAGGATATCCCCTTTATCAGCATCATTTCCGGCAAATGGCGCCGCTATTTTTCTCTCCACAATCTCCTGGATATTTTCAAGGTCAGCGCGGCTTTTTTCCAGAGCCTTTTCATAATTATCAAAGAAAGGCCGGCTTTGCTGATGACGGCTGGCAGTTTCGTGAGCGTGCCGCTATCTTTGGCGGCCTATATTCTTCATATCCCTATCTTCGTCCATCAGCAGGATATCCAGCCGGGATTAGCTAATCGTTTGATGGCGCCTATGGCCAGGAGGATAACCGTGGTCTTTGAGAAATCGTTGGCCGACTATGGCACTAAAGCTGTCTGGACCGGCAATCCGATGTCCGAAGCGGCTTGGCGGGGGGATAGGGAAGAGGTCTTCCGGCGATACGGCCTAGATCCGCAGCGTCCCCTTATCATCGCCTTCGGTGGCGGTACTGGGGCTAAAGGAATTAACGACCTAATCGTTGCCGGTTTGCCAACTATCCTCAAGCGGTCCCAGGTTGTCCTAATAACCGGCCCGGGGAAGGCTTTAGATTTAGGGAAGGAGGAAAGGAAGGGATATGAAATGGCCGGCTATCGGGAATTCGAACGGGTGAGCCATGAGGAAATCTCGGAAATCATGGGAATTTCGGCGATAGCGATTTCTCGCGCCGGACTCGGCGCTCTGACCGGCTTGTCGCGCTTAGCTAAACCCGCTATCCTCATTCCGATGCCTGATTCGCACCAGGAAGATAATGCTTTGGTATTCGCTGAAGCTAAGGCAGCTATCGTCCTGGATCAGGCGGCGCTTGATGGCAATCTGTTGGCAAAAGAAATTTTCCGCCTCTTGGATGATGCTCAGCTTTGCCAGTCGCTCTCGGCTAATATCAGTCGTTTGATGAAAAAAGATGCCAACGTTAGCATTAGCCAGTTGGTATCTGAAGTGATAGATGAGAAATGATATGAAAAAAGATAAAGGGAAAATCTGGAAAGAAGTCTACCTTATCGGTATCAAGGGCGTCGGCATGACCATGCTCGCCCAGTTCTTGTCCGAGCAGGGGACCAAGGTGTCTGGCTCGGACGGTTTTGAGACTTTCATGACGGATGCCGTCCTGAAGAAGACCGGGATAGAAGTATTTGAAGGTTTTTCGGTTGATAATATTCCTAGTACAGCGGAGGTTATCATATATTCCGCTGCCTATCTCCCCCAGACGAATGAAGAACTTGGATATGCGCTCCAGCAGAAGGATATTCCCGTCTATACGTATGCCGAAGCTCTGGGGAAGGTTTTCTCTTCATATCGCGGCATCGCGGTTTGTGGTAGCCATGGCAAGACCACCGTTTCTGCCTGGCTAGGATATGTGCTGGAAAGAGCTGGGTTGTCACCCAGCGTCTTGGTGGGGGCGCGGGTGCCGCAGTTTAGGGGGAGCTCGCTTGTCGGTACTTCCGACATCATGGTAGCGGAGGCGGATGAATATCGCGATAAGCTGCAATACTTATCACCGCGCGGTATCCTCCTTACCAACATCGACTACGACCATCCTGACTATTTTCGTACCCGTGATTCATACTATCAGGTATTTGTTCGTTTCATCGCCCGTTTGCCCCGATCCGGCTGGCTAGTTTTCGATGGTGACGACAAGCTCAGCTTGCGCTCGGCACTTGATTGTCCGGGGCGGGCAATCGGCTGCTTCCTGAGGCTTGATGAGCAGGAAAAGGGGGGCTTTTCCGATCAGAGCCTCATCGCTCATTCATATGAGCGTCGAGGCGCCAAGCAATACTTTTCTATCAACGATTGGGGGCGTTTTTCCACCTCTCTCATCGGTATCCACAACGTGAAGGACGCTTTGCTGGTCGCGGCGGCGGCCAAGGAGCTTGGCGTATCGATCGAGGCTATCAGGCGCCATCTGGCCGGTTTCAAGGGTACGGCCAGGCGGGCGCAGTGGCTAGGAGAATATGGCGGCGCCTTGATATATGATGACTACGGCCATCATCCGACAGAGGTAAAGGCGACGATCAAGGCTTTTCGGGACTATTTCCCCGACCGGCGCTTGCGCGTGCTCTTCCATCCGCATACCTTTAGCCGTACCAAGGCCTTATTCAAGGATTTCGTCACGAGTTTCTCTGACTGCGATAACTTGGCTATCCTGGAAATATATGGTTCAGCTCGGGAAAAGAGTGGGGGCATCGGGAGCCGAGATTTATTAGCGGCGATCAAGGAATATAATATTGCTTCTTCGCGCAAGCAAGGCTTGAAGTACTTGCCGGATCTAGTTAGGGCTCAGGCATATTTCGCTAAGGATTTGCAGCCGAATGACGTGCTGCTCTTGCTCGGAGCGGGCGATGTCTTCCGCGTTGGGGAAGGGATATTGAGAGATAATATGAAGAAGATATGATACGCATCAGGAAAAACGTCAGCCTCGCTCCCTATACTACTTTTCGGATCGGCGGCCAGGCTCAATATTTTGTCATTGTTCGTAGCAAGGAGAACTTGCTCGAAGCGATTGCTTGGGCCAGGGAAGCCAAGCAGCCGATCTTCGTGCTCGGCGGCGGTTCCAATATGCTTCTGGCCGATGGTATTAGGGGGTTGGTGATAAAGAACGAGATCGAAGGGGCGGCTATCGTCAAGGAAGATAAGGAAGAAATCTTTGTCACATCAAATGCCGGGGAAGATTGGACGCGTTTTCTGGATTTCTGCCTGGATCACGGTGCCTATGGTCTAGAGAACCTATATCTTATCCCCGGTACCGTAGGGGCGGCACCGGTGCAGAATATTGGCGCCTATGGCGTCGAGGCCAAGGATACCCTATACAACCTCGTCGCTTTCGATTTGAAGACCGGAAAAGAAAGGATATTTTCCAACCAGGATTGCCAGTTCGGCTATCGTGACAGCATCTTCAAGCGTTCGCTAAAAGGCCGCTATTTCATCTATCAAGTGACCTTCCGGCTAGCCAAACATCCTCAATTGAAGCTCGACTATGGCAATATCAAGGAGAAGCTGGCCGAATTAGGGACAAAGAAGATTAGCGCCAAGGATGTAGCCAGGGCGGTTGGGGCGATAAGGAGGGGGAAGCTGCCTGATCCGGCCAAGTTGCCTAGTGCGGGATCTTTCTTCAAGAATCCGGAGATATCGCAAACATCTTTTACCAAGCTGCGCGCTAAATTCCCAGACATAAAGGGTTTCGAATTGCCGAGCGGGAAAGTGAAGGTACCGGCGGGCTGGCTCATCGAACGGGCGGGTTGGAAGGGCAAGCGCTCGGGCCGGGCTGGCGTATACGAGAAGCAGGCCCTTATCATCGTCAGCTATGGCGGACGCAGCGCTAAAGACGTCCTGCACCTAGTTGAAAAAATCAAGGCAGACGTGTATGATATGTTCAAAATAAGACTAAGGGAGGAAGTCAATATTATATGATAGAAGGCAATAAATTGAGACAAATATATCTGGATTTTTTCCGGAGCAAGGAGCATGCGATAATCTCATCCGCTTCCTTGATACCGGCTAATGATCCGACCGTTTTGTTTACCACCGCCGGCATGCATCCGCTCGTGCCGTATCTGCTTGGTCAGCCGCACCCGGCCGGAAAACGCCTGGCCGACGCTCAGAAGTGTATCCGGACGGACGATATCGACGAGGTGGGCGATGAGACGCATCACACTTTCTTCGAGATGATGGGTAATTGGTCTTTGGGGGACTATTTCAAGGCGGAATCGATCGCTTGGAGCTTCGAATTCCTCACTTCGCCCCAGTGGCTGGGTCTGGATATCCAGCGCTTGGCCGTTTCAGTCTTCGCTGGCGATGATGACGCTCCCTTCGACCAAGAGTCTCACGACCTCTGGCTATCCTTGGGCTTTCCGGAGGAGCGCATCGCTCGCTTGCCCAAGAAGAATAACTGGTGGAGCCCAGCCGGCCTTACCGGGCCCTGCGGTCCGGATACCGAGATCTTCTATTGGTCCGGCGATCCCGATAAGGTGCCGGCCTCGTTCAATGATGATAATGACCGGTGGGTGGAGATATGGAATAACGTATTCATGGAATATGAGAAGCAGCCGGATGGACGCTTCAAGCTGCTGTCCCAGAAGAACGTCGATACCGGCCTAGGACTCGAACGGGTAACCGCCGTACTAAACAGCTGCGATAATTATCAGACCGACCTGTTCCGGGATATCATTGCCAAGGTCGAAGCGCTGTCGTCCCGGTCGTATGCGGAAGGAGGGGAAACCAGACGGGCTATGCGTATCATCGCCGATCACCTTAAAGCGGCTACTTTCATCATCGGCGATGAGAATGGCGTTACCCCATCTAATACCGGCCAGGGCTATATCGTCCGCCGGCTCATCCGTCGAGCCATCCGCTATGCCAAGATGATAGGGATTTCCCAGACACATTTCTGTTCGCTCATCGCCCAGAGTGTAGCGGACACGTATAGTCAGGCGTATCCGGCTATCGTCGGTAATATCGAGGCTATCAAGGAAGAATTGGATAAGGAGGAAGATCGGTTCATCCAGGCTCTGGAAAAGGGGATGGCGGAATTTGCCAAGCTCTCGGGCGACATCGATGGCGTTACCGCCTTCAATCTGTATCAGAGCTACGGTTTCCCGCTGGAGATGACTCAGGAACTCGCCAAGGAAAAGGGAATGGGAGTAGATATAGAAGGATTTGAGGCGGAACTAAAGAAGCATCAGGAGCTTTCCCGGACCGCTTCCGCTGGCGTATTCAAAGGCGGCTTGGCCGACCATAGCGTCGAGACTACCCGCCTGCATACTGCCGCACACTTGTTGTTGGCCGCTCTGAGGAAAGTATTGGGGGAGCATGTTAATCAGAAGGGAAGCAATATCACGGCTGAGCGCCTGCGTTTTGATTTCAGTCATCCGGAGAAGGTGACGCCTGAGCAGATAGGCGAAGTCGAACGGCTCGTTAACGAGGCGATCGAGGCAAAGCTGGACATGGCTCCGGAAGAGATGACGCTTGAAGAAGCGAGACAGACCGGCGCGGCTGGCGTCTTCGACTCCAAGTACGGGGAGAGAGTGAAGGTCTATACGGCCGGACACAATAACGGGAAAATGAGCGCCCAGTGGGACGGGATATTCTCTCGGGAAATCTGTGGCGGACCGCATGTGGAAAATACCGGTGAATTGGGGCATTTCCGGATACTTAAGGAAGAATCCTCCAGTTCCGGCGTGCGCCGCATCAAGGCGGTGCTGAAATGAGTGATAAATTTAATCATTCGCTTATATGGTAAACGAAGAAAGCTTTAGGAAAAACAAAATAACCGAGGCGCCTAAACAAAAAGAATACTCTGACGAAGAAATTAAACAGAAGCTCTCGGAAAAGATTGATTTAGACAATGATTTTGCCTTATATCTTTGGGAAAACGGGAAACTGCAAACTTTTGTTGATAATATAAAATCTTTCTCAGGTCTTGATAAAGAATTTGCCATCAAATTGATTTGGAATGACTATGGCGACAAGGTAGTTGATAATCCAGGCAAGTTTATTGGTCTTGATCTTGATAAAGAAATCGCCCTTAAATTTATTGAGGCTGATAAAGGTTGGCATTTAGCTGAAAATATAGATAAGTTTATCGGTTCCGATCACCGAGAAATCGCTCTCAAATTGATTGGGACTGGCAACGACGTCGCGGTAGCCTGTAATCTAGATAAGTTTATCGGTCTTGATAAAGAAGTTGCTCTCAAATTGATTAGGCCTGGCCTTTGCAAAGAGGTAGCTGCTAATCTAGATAAGTTTATCGGCTTGGATTATCGGGAAATTGCCCTTAAATTTATTAAGGCTAATGGAGGTTCGTATTTAGTTAAAAATATAGATAAGTTTATTGGTCTTGATCTTGATAAAGAAATCGCCCTTAAATTTATTGAGGCTAATGATAGTTGGTGTTTAGCTTATAATCTAAATAAGTTTATTGGCCTTGATCGTCGGGAAATCGTCCTTAAAATGATTGAGGCCAGCAGAGGCAGAGAAAGTAGAGTAGAAGAAGTAACTGATTTTTTAGGCAACAGGTTTGTCGGCCTTGATCATCGGGAAATCGCCCTCAAATTATTTGAGGTTGGTAAAGGCGATGAAGTAGCCTATAATCTAGACAAATTTATTGGCCTTGATAAAGAAGTCGCCCTCAAATTATTTGAGGTTGGTGAAGGTTATCGTTTAGCTAAAAATATAGATAAGTTTATCGGTTCCGATCACCGAGAAATCGCTCTCAAATTGATTGATGCTGGTGACGGCAATTTAGTAATTTATTATTTAGACAAATTTATTGGCCTTGATAAAGAAGTCGCCCTCAAATTGATCAAGGCCGATCAAGGCAAAGAAGTAGCTAATCACTTAGACAAGTTTATCGGTCTTGATCAAAAAGTTGCTCTAAAATTGTTTGAGGCTGGCAATGGCGGCAAGGTAGCTGATAATCTAGACAAGTTTGTCGGCCTGGATTATCGGGAAATCTTTTTTACACTTATTAGGGCAGGACAAAAGAATGAGGTGATAAAGAATATAGATAAGTTTAATTTGGCGCCCTTGGACTTATATCAAGTTATAAAAGATTGCTACCCCGAATTCATGGCGGAGATAGAAACGATGATTCCTAAATTAGCTGCTCAGATGGCTAAATCCTCAGAGTTATTGTTGGATGTTTTGGCTATCCAGAGTAAATTAGGTAAATTAAAAGAGTGCATCAATGATAATCCATTCCTATTGGAAGCTCTGACGGATAATCCTCGTTATGGCAGTCGGCTGATAATCAAATTTAGAAAATTTGATAAGGAGGCCAAAAGTAATATTAGGGAGCTTTTTGGCAATGAGGCAGATATATTGCGAGAAAACCCGGATATCGATAAGGATTCGATAGAATTCAGACGCCTTATGCAAGAAAAGCTAATTTCTTTTTCTAACAATCAAGAAATAGTTGATGAGTTGAAAGACAGAGGGGTGGACAGCGAACAGTGGTTGAATTATAGCGAGGAGACATATTTTACGTTAGGTGATGAAGAAAATGTTAGATTCTCTGACCAGATTAAGACTCCGATTACGCGCATCAAGGAAACACTGGGTAAATACGAATCTTCTATCGTTAACGCTCTTTCATATTATAAAGTAGAGCTCCAGGCTTCCTTTGTCCCTAATCAAGAAACGAAAACGGTAAAGCAGAAGATAGGAGAATTAAAGCAAAGGATTGAGGGGGAAACGGATAGTAAGAGGGCTGAAGGCATGAGGAGGGGCTTGGCTAGCTTGGAAGCCAAGGCGGCCACCATTAAGCCGGTTGGCGTATGGGATAAGATACAAAGCGATATCTTCCGTTTGAAATCAATGATTGAGAATATCTTCCGGTCTCATGACACTTGTCTCCAAGTGGAAGCAAGGCTTGAGGCTACCAAAACCCGCAAAGAACTGATTAAGGAAAAGGAGAGCCTGGAAAAAAGTAAGTCTCAATTACGGGATAGTTTTAAGGAGTTCGAATCGTTTTTCGAGTCATATGAAGATAAGCTGCGAGAATCTATCGCTCCTAGCTTAGGTCAAGAACGCGTCGATTCTTTGCTTCAAGAAATCAGGGAAACGCTTGGCGAGGAATTTAGTCATTATGATGTAGACAAGAATACTCTGAAGGGCATCTTCTATAGGTCGGATGAAGACGAACGAGGGTTAAACGGCCGGGAAATGAGGATATCTATCGCTTCACGCCGGACAAGGGATCTTTATCTCGGCAATTATTGCCCGTGCTGTATCTGTATCGACAGCGAATATCATGGTGCCGAATCTCCGATCGCTGATTATGTGACCGATTTAGGCATGCAGAATATCGTGGTCTATGACGAAAAGACCGATTCCCCGGTGGTTGTCTGTTGGGCCTTTATTGGTGAGAAGAATAAGGGCGGCGATCCGGTGCTGGTAATCGATAATATTGAGGCTAATACCGAATATACCAATAATTATCCGGATAAACTTAAAAAGGTCATTGCTAAATATGTTAATGATTACGCCAGAGCGGTAAATGTAAAAACTGTTATCCAGGGTCCAGATAACAATGATTTGGAGGTTTTCCCGACAGGAAGGGTTCTCTGCAAACTAGGTAATAAATATAATCGGTTTGACGGGTATTTCTTAGAAGCTGAGAATGATAATGACGTGCAAGAAGATTGGGACGACGATGAACAGGGATAATGAGGATGTCTAGAACGCAATATGCATATTTAGAATAGGAATGGACAGCCTTCAGTCAATTACGCGATTTGCGCATTTCCCGGGATAAAGGGTGGGACTTCTCTAGGGAAGAAGTCTAGTATTGACAGTTTAACGACTTATCTATATAATCATTAACATCAATAAAAAAGGAAAAATTATTGAAAAAACAATAATAAATTTTAACCGGAAATCTTGATAAAGCGAGTTCAAGCTTTTATCATTTTTTTTGTGTTAAGTTTACATAAACAATGCCACAGGCTAACAATTCAGCCGCTCTTAATTCCAAGGATTTCATCGAGCTACAAGGCGAGGTGCTAGAACTGATGCCCGCCGCCACTTTCCGGGTAATGCTCGAGAACGGGCACGAGATATTGGCTCACCTATCCGGGAAGATGAGGATGTTCAAGATCAGGCTGCTGCCAGGCGATAAAGTGAAGGTGCAGATAAGCCCCTACGACCTCGGCAAGGGCCGTATCACCTATCGGCTTTAATCAGGATAGAAAAGATAATAATGAAGATATAACCTAGGCAGGAAAGAGTCATCTTTCCCGCCGGAAAAGTTTTATGAAAGTAAGAGCGAGCGCCAAAGCGATCTGTAAGGATTGCAAGACTGTCAGGAGGAAGGGTCGCGTCCACGTGATCTGCAAGAATCCCAAGCACAAACAAAGACAAGGATAAATAATCAGGCCGGACGCCTCTTTTATTAGGTATCCGGGCCAACACTAATTATGGCTATAAGAATCGCGGGAGTAAACATTCCGAACGACAAAAGAATAGAAATCGCCCTCACCTATATCTATGGCATCGGCCCTACCCGTTCCAAGAAGATATTGGCGACCGCTGGCGTCAGCCCTGATATCCGCGTGAGCGATCTCCAGGAAGATGACGCTAACCGCTTGCGCGAGATCGTCGAGAAGAAATTTGTGGTCGAAGGCGACCTTCGGCGCGAAGTCCAGAGCAACATCAAGCGTTTGCGCGAGATCAATTCATATCGTGGCTCCAGGCATGCCAAACATTTGCCAGCTAGAGGTCAGCGGACCAAGACTAATAGCCGGACTGTCCGCGGCAATAGGCGCATGACTGCCGGTAGTGGCAAGACCAAGGTCCAGAAGACCTAGTCGAAGTATTTAAGTAAATTGTTAGCATCATAATATGTCAGATAACAAAAAAGACAATAAGCAGCCTAAGGAAGAAGCTATCGAGAAGGTGGAAGCCGAGCCTGAGGTTAAGACGGAAGCTCCCGCTCCGGAAACTGCCGCTATCGCGCCAGCTCCTCTTGAGGATGATGATAAAGAAGAAGAGACCTTAGGATTTTCCATCGAAGGCGCTGATGAAGAGCTGCCGGAAGAAATCAAGCAGAAGCTTGAGAAGAATAAGCAGGCGAGAGCCAAGAAGAAGCTTATCAAGAAGCGTAAGAAGAAAGCAGGCGCTAAGACTGTCAAATCCGGCCGCGCCTATATCCATGCTACCTATAACAACACCATGGTCACTTTGACCGATCAGAACGGTGACGTGATTTCCTGGGCGAGCGCCGGCATGGCCGGGTTCAAGGGGGCTAAGAAAGCCACCCCGTATGCCGCCCAGATAATCACCAAGATCGCCGCGCAGAAAGCCAGGGAAGAATATGGCCTGGAAGAAGTGAGCGTCTTCGTTTCCGGCGTCGGAACGGGTCGTGAATCGGCCATTCGTGCCCTAAATGCCAATAACCTCCATGTGACCGCTATCAAGGATACCACGCCCGTCCCCCATAACGGCTGCCGTCCGAAGAAGCCTAGGAGAGTGTAATTTAAAGAATAAAGATCAATATGGATAACAAATGCAAACAATGCCGCCGCGCCGGGGAAAAGCTGATGCTCAAAGGGGAACGCTGCAATTCGCCCAAGTGCGCCATCGTCAAGCGTAACTACGTCCCGGGCGCCGGAGGCCCTAACAAGCGCCGCCAGAAACTCAGCGATTACGGCACCCAGCTTAACGAGAAACAGGAAGCTAAGCGATACTATAATCTCCGCGAAAAGCAGTTCCGCCTCACTTTCGACCGCGCTAAGAAGAAGCAGGGCGATGCGGGTAAGAACTTCCTGAGACTGCTCGAGATGCGCCTCGATAACGTGGTATACCGCTTAGGATTCGCGGTTTCCCGCACCCAGGCCAGGCAGTTGGTAAACCATGGCCATTTCTTCCTCGATGGCAAGAAAGCGGATATCCCTTCGATAACCGTTAAGCCGGAACAGGTGATAACCATCAAGCCGAACAAGGCCAAGAATAACTATTTCCGCAATGTCGTTGAACAGGTGAAAAAGGCGGAAAGGCCTAGCTGGCTCAACCTTACCGACGAGTTAGCCGGCAAAGTCCTGCATGAGCCGACTGACAATGACTTGCCCTCCAGCATCAATGTCCAGATGATAATTGAGTTCTACTCAAAATAAGCTAACATAACCGGTCCTTTAGCTTCGTTCTAAAGGCCGTCCATCTCTATATGGAAAAGATCGCATTAGCCAAAAAAATAGAATTCCAAGCCGGCGCTACCGAGAATGAAGAAATGATCAGCGTCGAACCTCTATATCCCGGATACGGCATGACCGTGGGTAATTCCTTACGTCGCGTCTTGCTTTCTTCTTTGCCGGGTGCCGCTGTCGTCGGCATCAAGTTCAAGGGCGTCAGCCATGAATTCATGCCTCCCAAAGGCGTGAAGGAAGATGTCTTGGAAATCATGCTCAATCTGAAGCAGTTGCGTTTCAAAGTCCTGGCCGATGAAGAAGAAGTCAAACTGGAACTTAAGATAAAGGGCAAGAAGATCGTGAAGGCCGGAGATATCGCTAAAAATAGCGCTCTTGAAATCAAGAATCCGGATTGTCATATCGCTACCCTGACCGACGATAAGGCCGAACTCGAGATGGAAATATACGTCCAGAAAGGCCGCGGCTATCGCATGACCGAAGCGAACAAGAATGAGAAGGGTATCGGCTATATCGAAATCGATTCTATCTTCTCTCCGATCATGGCCGTCTCGATTGGTGTCGAGAACGTCCGCGTCGGCAAGATGACTAACTGGGACAAGCTGGTGGTTTCCCTCAAGACGGATGGAACCATCACCCCGAAGGAAGCTTTTGAGCAGGCGGCCACCATCCTGGTTAACCAGTTCGAGGCCCTGCTTTCTCTCTCTAGCGGCGAAGCTCAGGAAGAAGAAGCTGAAGCCGAAGTGGTAGAGGCGGAAGAAGCGGAGGTCGTCGAAGAGAAGGAAGAAGAAGCGCCAAAGAAGAAATCCAAAAAATAGAGATAAATATCGAAACATTATATGAGGCACAGCAATAAAAACAAGATTTTAGACCGGAAGAAAGCGCCGCGAGAACTGATGCTCAGGAATCTGGCTTCCAGTATCTTGATTTACGAGAAAGTAAAGACGACCGAAGCGAAAGCCAAGACCGTCAAGCCTTTGGTGGAGCGGATGATAACCGCCGCTAAAAAAGGCGACCTTAATGCTCGTCGCGGCTTGATCCAAGTGCTCTTGCAGAAGAATGCCGTGAAGAAAGCTATGGAGGTGCTCGGCGATCGCTATAAGGAGCGCGTCGGCGGCTATACCAGGATAGTGAAGCTGGGCAAACGCCAAGGCGACGGTGCCGAGATGGTCCAAATTGAACTGGTATAATTTATATAGGAAATTACGAATATGAATAACATCGAAAGAAAAGTGCATAGGATAGACGCGGCCGGCGAGAGCGTAGGGCGCATATCTACCCAGATCGCTATCCTCCTCCGAGGGAAGCATAAGCCGGAATTCCAGCCTCACATGGATATGGGCGACGTCGTCGAGGTGGTAAATGCCAGCCAATTGAAGTTCACTGGCAAGAAGCTGGATCAGAAGCAATATTTCCATTTCTCCGGATTCATCGGCGGTCTCAAACGGAAGAAAATGGGCGATGTCTTCGAGAAGGATCCAGCTGAAGTCATCCGGCGCTCCGTCAAGCAGATGCTGCCTGATGTCCGTTTCCGCGACGCCATGCTCAAAAGACTCATAATTAGATAGTTTCAATTTTATGACAGAGAAAAAAACCAAAGCTAAAGACGAAGCCGTGGAAAAGGAAGAGAAGGATGCCAAGTCTGAAATACCGGAATTCTCCGGCACCTATATCCAAGCCATTGGTCGTCGCAAGACCGCGGTCGCCCAGGTCCGCATGTACCAAGAAGGCGCTAAGGGCGCGATAATGGTAAATGGCAAGAAGGCTTCCCAGTATTTTCCGGAAGAACCTCTATCTATCATCACCCAGTCTTTGAAGACTACCAGCCGTTTGCGCGATTTCAATATTTCCGTCATCGTCAAAGGCGGTGGCACTAACGCCCAAGCCGAAGCGGTCCGCCATGGCATCAGCCGCGGCTTACTCATCTTTGATGAGAAGCTCCGTGACGCTCTCAAGGTGGAAGGTTTCCTGACCCGCGATCCTAGGAAGAAAGAACGTAAGAAGCCAGGTTTGCGCGGTGCCAGAAAGAGACCGCAGTGGAGCAAGCGCTAAAGATTACTATAAGTATTCGAATATATGCAGAAACAACCCTCGGAAGAGGGTTGTTTGGTAAATGAACGCTAGAGCGGTTCCTGCTAACAACTGCAGAAAAAATAAAGATAGTAAGGCTGGCAGTTGATAAGGCGATTAAGGAGCAAATAGATATGGTCAATAGGCACGGAGGCATGGAGACATTGAAAAACTATATTACCGGTAATTGATAAATTTTCATATTTCTTAAAACAACTTCTATGAGAGATGGCCGTTTTGCATCGGAGGGGGTTTAGAGAGGCTTAATGATTAAAGGAGCATAATGTATGTTGTTAAGCTTGTAAAGCGCTATCGGTCTGGTATAGTTATTATCCGAATAAAACTATGGCTACTTACGTAGATTTTAAAGATATTGCGGAAAAACGGCTGAAGACAGTTGATATTTTGATATCAAATCAAGAATGGGGCGTGGCTGTTTATATGATGGGATTTGTGTTAGAATGCATATTGAAAGCGCTAACCTGCAATGTTTTGGATTTAGCGGCGTATCCAGAGAAATCAACCAAAAATCAGAAGATAACAAATTATTTTCTTACTCATGATTTTGATATGCTGCTTGTCATCTCTGGCGCCTCGAAAATTTTTGGATTATCAGGCGAGGGGGCGAGTAGTTGGTCTGGATTTACCCAAGAATATACAAAAAGTGGCGCATGGACGAGTATCAGGTATGAAGTATTGGATAAATTTGATGAAAAAAAGGCACAGAGCCTGTACGGTTATCTAATGGCCAGTCCCGATGGAATCATCCCCATTTTAAAAAGCAGGAATTTATGGTAGAAAAATTCAAGGCAATCTTAAATAGTATCGAGAAAGAGCGAGGGGATGTCGCTATTTTTGCTTTGTTAAAAATGGATGAATTTATTGATAAATGGACAGTCGTCATTAGTGCTTCCTGGGCCACGGACGATAATAGGTCTGAAGTTTTTGAAATGATACGCAAAAAAATCATAGAGATCTTAATGCCTCCTGAAGTAAATGAAATCGCGCGGATAGCTATTTTCCCGATTGATGAACATTTAATCCAGGAATTATTACAATTTAAATCCGATACTGTCATAGAAAATAGAAAAATTAATGGCAATGACGTCCATAGCGCGTATATAATAAAATCCGAAGAAAGCGTATCCGCCCCTTCGATAGGTTAATTGACAGGAGAGGTTTTCGAAATCAAATATTTCATATGGAAAATCGACCAGCCAGCGCCAATTTGGAAAATATCAAGATCTCTGGCCTCAGAGAAAGGTTGGGGAGTTTAGGCATGGCTTTGGATATAGAGAAGTTGGAAAAGGAAGCGACATCCTTGAGATTACGCATGGATAGCCCGGATTTCTGGAATGGCCAGGCGGCCGCCGCTAAGGCCGGGCAGCGTCTCAAGGCGATCGAGGTGATAAATGAAGCTTGGAGCGGCTTGAACCGCGAGCTAAGCAAGATAGCGGAGATGATTGAATTGGCCTCGGGAGATGAGAGTTGGCAGCAGGAACTAGACAAGGAACTGCCGCTCTTTCTCAAGGCTCTCGATGATCTTGAGACTAAGACCTTCCTCTCTGAGGAATATGATGCCAATAATTGTTTGGTGAGTATCAGCGCCGGTACCGGCGGCGTTGATGCCCAGGACTTCGCCCAGATGCTGGAGCGGATGATTTTGAGATATTGCGAGCGCAGTTCTTTCAAGACTGAGACTATGGAACGTATCGTCGCCCAGGAAGCAGGAATAAAGAGCGTGACTTTGAAGGTATCCGGCCCCTATGCCTATGGCTATCTCAAGGGCGAGAACGGCGTGCACCGGTTGGAAAGGCATTCTCCTTTCAATGCCCAGGGCAAGGAACAGACCTCCTTCGCCAGTATCGAAGTGGTGCCGGAAATCGAGGCCGGGGAAGTGGAGATAAAGGATGAAGATGTCCGGCTCGACGTCTTCCGTTCTTCCGGTCCGGGTGGCCAGAGCGTCAATACTACCGATTCGGCTGTACGTTTGGTCCATTTACCTACCGGTATCACTGTTTCTTGCCAGACCGAACGCTCGCAGCACCAGAATAAGGAGAACGCTTTCACTCTCCTGCGCGCTAAGCTCGCTCAATTGGAAGTGGAAAGACGCCAGGCGGAACGTTTCCAGCTTAAAGGCGGCATCAATCGGGCCGAATGGGCGTCGCACATCCGTTCATATTCACTATCGAAGTTAAAGAAAGTGAAGGACCGCCGTACCGGATATGAAAGCAATGACCCTCAGCGCGTGCTAGACGGGGAACTCGAGGGCTTTATCCAGGCTTTCTTGCGCTTTAATGCTGGGGCTTAGGGAAAATTAGATTGAGATAAGAAAAAAAATAAAAACACCCTTTGGAAAAAGAGTGTTTTTGTTGTGCTTGCTTCTGGCTTAAGGTCCTTCGCAGGATTTAGCCGGATAGAGCTTGCGCTCGCAAGCACGCTACCACTGTACTCTACCCCTCCGAATATAGCAAGCGATCTAGTTGACTTGAAGTCTGGTTAAGCTGGATTGCTCTATGATATCGGAATGGGAAAACACCTATACTACCTATCGCTCTATCTCTCCATGGGTTTTTTAGCGGGCATCCTGGCCGCCTCTTTCGCCTGGGAAGCCGCTTATCTGGCCATCGCTTTAGCCTTAGCCTATCGCTTCTTCCGTTTGAAAGGAATATCTGCGGTCGGCCATCTGTTATATATCGTTCTTTTGGTCTTCTCGGTGTTTTTAGGCCGAGGGTACTATGTTAACTATGTCGCCTTACATGATCGGACGGCGGCTTGGCAACCGTACTATGGCCAGACGTTATCGTTTGAAGGAATCGTGGCCACGGAACCAGACGGAAGGGGTGCCTCGGTGAGCGTGGATATCGCGGCATATCGCCTTTGCCTGGATAATGCTTGCCTGAATGTTTCTGAAAAGGTGCGGTTAAGCTTGCCAGCCTTTCCTCAATATCATTGCGGCGATAAGCTGTGGCTATCGGGAGAGTTGGTGCAGCCATCGCCAGTCGATACTTTCCGCTATGACCGCTACCTAGCCCGCTATGGCATATATGCCCAGATGTACCAGCCGCAGATAAGGAAATTAGGTATCGGGCATAATTGTCAGTTAGCTTCGTTTCGTGGTTCGGTGAGGCGCCTTATCCAACAGAGCATGCCAGAGCCGGAAGCCGGCCTTTCGGCGGCGTTGCTGCTGGGATATCGGAAGACGGTCGGGGAAGCGGTGGAACAGGATTTTTCCGATTCTGGCCTTAGCCACCTAATCGCTATCTCCGGTACCCATATTACCCTCATCTTGGGCTTGATGGCCTCCCTCCTTTCGGCACTAAAATTTTCTCGCCGCCAAGCTTTGCCAGTCTGTTTAGCTGTTATCATTACGTACGTTGCTTTGAGTGGATTCCAGAGCTCGGCTGTGCGAGGAGCGATAATGGGCGGGTTAGTCGCCATTTCCTTCGCTAAAGGCCATCAGGGCGCTTTTAGCTTGATGCTATCGCTCTCCGCCACCTTGATGCTCCTAGTCAATCCTTTGCTCCTGCGCGATGATTTAGGTTTCCAGATGTCTTTCTTGGCGATGGCTGGCCTCGGTTTCTTGTTTCCTTATATCGAACACCTATATCGCCAACACATCGGCCTGGCTTGGGTCAAGATGGCGGCTGATAGCGGCGTGATGTCGCTTTGCGCTTTCCTCTTCATCTGGCCGGTGTCAGTCCAAGCCTTTGGAAAAGTAGCCGTGATATGCCTTATCAGTAACATCTTTATCGCCCCCCTTTTTAACCTTTTCCTGCCGGCTATCATCTTGGCTTGCCTAGTCGCTTGTTTGATGCCGCCTCTATCATCGCTCGCCTTCTTCTTTCCGTACCTGCTAGCTAAGGCGGCCATTGCCGGGGCGGGTTTTTTTGCTGATATCCCGGGCGGGTATTGGCTGGCTGAGAAGATGAGTCCGGCCTTCGTTTGTTCATATTATCTGGTATTACTCTTAGTGGTAGCCCGTCTTTCCAAGAAACGTGATGAGGGATAGTCGGATAGATAAAAAATACCGAGCCTAGAGGGGCTCGGTAGTTATCATTCGTTTTAAACTGGCAGCTGTCGGGCCAGTTCTATCTTTTTCGCTATCTCGGAACATCGATGATCCGCTTCATTATATGATTTAAAATAGATAGCATAGGCTGAGCGTTGGATATCTTTCGCTTGTCCAGCTAGATTTTTCTGCCGGTTAGCCAAGCTAATCAATTCCTCCTCCAGATATTGCTGATACTTTTCCAGTTTATCTTGAGCGGAATTCCAATTTTCGTCGACTTCGCTTTGACTCTTTTCCAGTATCTCCAGCGCTAATTTTTCCTGGCCTGCCTTCAAGAAGGAGAAATAGGAGCGGTCGTAGGCTTTGGTAATTTGGCTGACAACCCGGTCACGCTCCTTTTTTAGCTCGTCCAGTTTATTCGGAGCATCGGCGAGACTTTTTCGGATATTGTCTCCTAGCTTTTCCCAGTCAGCCATCATTTCCGGTATGGGCGGAATTGAAAGAGGGTCCCGTTGCAAGATGTCAGCGCCTTTATCAAAATATTTTTGCCGTTGCTCTTTCCAAGTTTTTAGTTCATCCGATTTTTCTCGGAGATAGGTGCGCTTCTGATAGTTCATCCCGATTAGCCAAGGGCTAAGGGGGATGAAAAGGATGGTCAGCATTGGCAATCCAAATAGGGAAAAAATTATCAAGGCTATAGTTCTCAATTCTAAATGGAGGAAGAAGTTGAAAATAGCTAGCAAGACCGCGATTACGGCAGATAGAATGAAGACAGGGATCAATCGGAAATACAGTCTAACCTTCGTGGCGGTTCGGATTTCTTTAAGGATCATTTTATTTTCCATTTTATTTTTTTTGGTTAATACTCAAGTTAATCGCCCAATCGGCTATATTTTTTAGCCAACTCGACGATTAACTCGACTTCACCAATCTTTGTTAAAGAGCCAGGATATTAGGTGATTCTATCAGGAATGCCCACTTCAGTCAATATAGGTAGCAGGGCATCTCCGGGCAATTAAAAAAGGATCAATCTTCCATGATCCTTTTCATCTCTTCTTCTAGCATCTGTTCCCCTTTCTTGCCAGCGATCGTTTTTGCCGCGTGGCGAGGGGACTTATCCGTTAAATTCATAACTGAGAGCGCTTGCTGGGCGTGGGGAATCCTCAAGCCCAACTCTCGTAAGAAATCGTCCGATCCATCTATGTAAGACCTAAGTAGAAGCGATAGCGGGAGACTGGAATGCTTCAATAATCCCATTACCAGTATGCATTGCGGGACATATACCCCGATATTGAATAATTCTTGGCGCTCTTTTTCGGTCAAACCGATTTCAGCCGGTAGTTTTCGCCGGATCAGTTGAGCCAAGATTTCTGTGGCCGCTTCATTAAGGCCGGAGAATTGGGTACGCTTAGGTTTCCAGATCGAATAGCCCGATCGGCTTTGGTTTATCATGACTTTGTTGCCAGATTTAGATAAGGACAAGCCATAGAAGGAAGCTAGATGAGCTAGTTCGTGGGTAACGTCATGGATAAAGCGGGCTCGGCGAACGTTGTTCCTGGGTATATAAGCGAATCCGTTGCCAGCCGCCGCCCCTCTGTCTCTTTTGCCGAGATTCACCTCTTTAATAAATTTTTCTAGGTCCAATACCAGGATCTGATCATACGATATAGGGACGCCCTTTATCCCAAGGTCGTGTAGTACTTCATTTAAGGCGGAAATCGCTACTTGGATAGCGGTTCTTTCAAAGCAGGAACGCCTCAAGGTCCTGACCCCATATACTTTGCATATCCTCGCTTTCTGGAAACGACTACGTGTATGGGGATTGATGCCTTTTGAAAAATATGCCAAGTAGTTCCATTTGCCCTTCCAGGGCCCATTAATTTTTCTCATTTATTTAGTTTTTAAGGTTGATTGAATCTTATAGCATGCTTCGTTTACGATTGTCAATTTATTTTCTAGCGATATCTTTGTCTAACAAAAAACCGCCCCGTTAAGGGCGATCCTTGTTACGGCCTTATCTGGCGTCTTTGGCCGCTGTCCGTAGGCAGCTGGTGCAGACTTTCAGCTTCAAGCCTTCGATATTCTTGGTCTGCAAATTGATGTTTTGGCGTTTCAAAGTCTTGACTTTGGAATGGGAACGGCTGGCGCCTTTCGTCGAACCTCTTCCGCACAAATCGCATTTCTTGCCCATAGTTTTAGTATTATCGAGTTATTAGCAAATTAAAACATAACGCGAAGTTATGCCGTTAGGGGTATAGTAGCAGTATTTCTAAAATTAATCAAGATAGGGTATAATATGGGATATTTATATACAAATTATGCTAGAGATTTATCAGATTGCCATCCTCATATTTTCCGCCATTTTTCATGAATATATGCATGGCTTCGCGGCGGAACGCTTAGGCGACCCGACTGCTCGGCAAGCCGGCCGCCTTACCCTTAACCCTATCCCGCATTTGGATCCGGTAGGCTCCATCTTCTTGCCCTTGCTGCTTGTCCTCTCTGGCGCTTCTTTCATCCTTGGCTGGGCCAAGCCGGTGCCATATAATCCATATAATCTGCGCGACCGCAAGTATGGCGACGCTAAGGTAGCCGTTGCTGGGCCGCTCGCTAACCTGATCTTAGCCCTCATCTTTGGCTTGGTCCTCCGTTTCGCTCCTTTTGTGAGCGTGACTTTTTCCACTCTCTTAGCTAGCATCGTCTATATAAACCTGCTGCTCATGGTCTTCAATCTCATCCCTATTCCGCCGCTCGACGGGTCCAAGATATTGTCCTCCTTCCTGCCTTGGGATATTCGGGAGAAATATCTGGCTTGGGAAAAATATAGCTTGATAATATTAATAGCTTTCATTTTCATCGGTTTCGATTGGCTTCTGCCAATAATCTCTTGGCTCTTTGGCCTGATCGTCGGCTAAAGCCTAGTGTTTGCCTCGGGAAGCATGGTATAATTTTAGGGAAATAGAAGAGGATATAAAGTAGTGATAAATATGAAGAGGACCATTCCATCTCCGCTCGCTTTGATCGTCATCGCCTTAGCTGTCGTCGCGTTTCTTTGGATTTGGCAAAGGAACGCCGTTTGGACCGATGATTCTTTGCTTCGCGTTCAAGAGAGCGAGGTCCTTAGGGTGGGGAGCGATATCCCGTTCGGAGTGATGGAATTCTTCGACGAGAACGGCCAGGCCGTCGGCATCGATGTCGATATCGCTAAGGAGATAGCGGCTCGTTTAGGAGTGGAATTGCAGTATATTGATTATGATTGGGACAAGCTGTTTCCGGCTGTAAAGGGCGGGCATATTGATTTAGCGATATCCGGCCTGACTATCACCTCCGATCGGCAGGAAGAATTGCTCTTTAGCGATCCATATTTCCAGGGCGGACAGACTATCGTTGTCCGGAGCGACAATCAGGATATCAAAGGGATAAACGATCTCCATGGCCGAGCCATCGCGGCTCAACGGGAAACTACTAGTTATGATGAGGCTTTGAAATACGCTTCGTTAGACAAGTTATTCCCGTTCTGGGATTATGAAAACTCCGGCTATGGCGCTAGCGTCATCGATGACCTTAAGGATGGCGTATTCGAGGTATTGCTCGTCGATTATACTGAAGCGCTGGGGATAATCAAGGAAAATCCCGACCTAAAGATTGTCGGAGTGCCTTTTACCGATGAAGAGTACGGGATAGTAACCGCTCCGGGCAACGATTCCTTGATGGAAAAGGTTAACTCTATCCTCCAGGACATGCGGGAGAAGGGAGTTCTGCTTCAGATCGAGGAAAAATGGGTAAATTTTTAATCAAATATAAACGACAAAAGCTATGAAGATTTTAATCATCGACGATGACGCCTCCGCGGCGGTTACCCTCAAAGCCTTACTGATGAGCCAGGAAGGATTTGAGATAGATACAGCTTTCAGCGGGCAGGCCGGTCTGGATATGATGGCTGCGTCCCATTATGACCTGCTTATCCTTGACGTCATGATGTCGGATTTTAGCGGCATCGACGTCTGCCGTGCCATGTCTAAAGATGAAAAGCTAAAGCATATTCCCATCCTGCTCGCTTCGGCTTTACCTATCGCTTCCAAGGAACTTGAGGAATTACTTAATGAGTTCAAATCCCTGGTACCGATCAAGGGAGCGTTAGAGAAGCCCTTCGTCCTGGATGATATGCTACAGCAGATAAAGAAAGCGGTATAAGCCTTAGCCTTATGAAAAGACTCATCATCGTCTTGGTCCTGCTCGTCGCCTTCGTCCTAGGCGCCATATATTTCTTGCAGCGTTCCCTTAAGGAAAAGGAAAATTCTTTAGCCGGCGCCAAGCCTATCATCATTGGCTTCTCCATGGGGGTGACTAGGGAAGACCGCTGGTTTAAGGATAGAGACTTCTTCGTCGAGAAGGCGGAGGAACTTGGAGCAGTGGTTAGCGTTACCATGTCTGATTATGATGTCGAGAAGCAGATTTCTCAGATAAAGAACCTGGTTAGTCAAGGGGCGGAGGTTATCGTGGTCATCCCGTCCGATTCAGAAAAGATCGGGTCGGCGATAGGCGAAGCGAGGCGGGCGGGTGTGAAGATAATCGCCTATGACCGGCTGATAAGTAACAGCGACCTGGACTTCTATATCTCTTTCGATAATGAAGAGGTCGGCCGTTTACAAGCGAGAAGTATCTTAGCGCGCGCTGGAAGCGGTAATTTCGCCTATATCGGTGGTTCGCCCGCCGATAACAATTCATATCTGCTTAAGGCGGGTACGATGGAAGTGCTTGATCCTCTTATCGCGGCTGGGGACATCAACTTGGTGATCGATACTTTCACTGACGGCTGGAAGCCAGAGGAGGCCTATAAGGCTATGAAGGAATATCTTGCGGCCGGTAATTCGCTTGATGCGGTCATTGCGGCCAATGACGGCACCGCTTCTGGCGTGATTCAGGCTTTGGTTGAAAATGGCCTTGACGGCCGCATCCCGGTTTCCGGCCAAGATGCAGAATTATCCGCCCTCCGCCGTATAATCGCCGGCACCCAGACTTCTAGCGTCTATAAATCAATAGGGAATTTGGCTCACCAAGCCGCTATCGCGGCGGTAGCGATGGCTCGGGACGATGCTTTGGAAATTACCGGTTATATCGACAATGGGGAAACGAGAGTGCCCGCCTATCTTCTCGACCCTGTCCTTGTCACCAGGGATAATATCCAGGAAACGGTGATAAAAGATGGATTCCATTCATACGAAGAAGTATACGGTGAAAAAGTAGAGGAATAATAAGGAAAGATCAGGATATGCCGAGCATAAAGAAGAAATTGTTAGCTTCATTCTTCGCGATCATCAGCGTCCTGCTGATCGTTGAAGGTTTTTTCATATCCATGGACTATATCATATTGTCCAAGTACATGACGCTCACTGACAACATGGTGTCGGAATATAGTTTGATTAGTGACACATCTTCTCTCATATCCTCTTTTGAAAAGCGTATAAAGGATCCAGTCGACGCTGCCGAAACTGCCAATTTCAAACTTATCCATGACAATATCAGAGCTTTACTCGCTAGGTTGGATGACCGGATTGTCAGTGCGAAAAGCAAGATAGTCTTTACTAACCTGGAAAATAATATCAGTGATATCCTGTTCGAACTGGAAATCGGGACCAGTCATCTTTCCAGCGGCAACTACCTCGAAGCAATCGCCCGTTATGACTCAGCCAAAGCTAAAAGCGTCTTCGTCAAGGAGAATACCTCCGCCCTTATCCTAGAAGAATTGGAATACGCCCGGGATTTACAGGGCGAGATCAACGAGGTCCGTTTCCTTTCCCAGCTTATTGGCCTTATCCTCCTCCTTATCACCGCGGTAGGCTGCGTCTGGTATGCGATATCGTTTTCCGACAAGCTGGTATCGCCTCTGCTCAAATTAACTAAAGTCGCTAAGGTGATCGAGGCTGGCGACTTGCGGGCTAAAGTAGATGATGCCTCTCTCATGCAAGGCGATGACGAAGTGGCCATACTCGCTTCGTCCTTCGAGATGATGCTTTCTTCCTTGCGGGCGAGTATTCGGAAATTGGAGGTGTATAATAGCGAGGTAAAGCGTTCCCGCAACAAGCTGCGGGCGGAAAAGAACAAGTTGCAGAAGTATCTCGACACGGCCGGAGTGATCGTCCTTATCTTCGACGCGGATAATCGTGTATCGACTATAAATAAGAAGGGTGAGGAGATATTAGGAGTAAAGGGCGAGCAGGTTCTTGGCCAGGATTGGGTAAGCGGATTCGTAGCCAAGGAATACCGGACCAAGACTAAGAACGTACTGGATTTTCTTATCGGCCAGGTCGCTTCCAGTGATACTTTGGAAAACGTGATAGTGGCCCTTGATCAGTCACAAAAGAATATTATCTGGCATTTTAGTCTCTTAAAGGATGAGAATGGATCTTTCCAATCGGTACTAGCCACTGGCGTGGACGTGACGGAGCTCACCAAGGCTAAGGTTACCATCAGCCAGCTCAAGGAAGTGGATAAATTGAAGAATGAAGTCCTAAATATCGCTACCCATGAGCTCAAGACTCCGCTTATTTCCATTGTCGGTTTGTCGGAAGTGATGGAGAAGAAGCCGGATGGCTTGCCGAGCGAGTATCAGAAGTATATCTCTATTATCCATGCCGAAGGGCTCAAATTGAGCAATCTCATCAAGACTATGCTTACCGCGAACCGCAATGAGATTGGCAAGGTATCGGCCGTTAAAGAGAAATTTGACCTCATCGAGCTGATAGGTTCACTTCAGACTTCTCTGGGTATGTTAGCCGAGCGTAGCGAATCGAAGATAAATTTCGAGCTGGCAGTGGAAAAGTTACCTATAGAGAGCGATAGGGAGAAGATTTCCCAAGTCATCTATAATTTCGTGGACAATGCCGTGAAATATGGCCCTAAAGGCCAGACCATCGCTTTGAAACTCGGTTTGCCGGACAAGAGGACGGTCCGGGTGGAAGTGACGGGCGCCGGGCAGGGAATCCCCAAGGAGAAGCAGAAGAAGCTGTTCATGAAGTTTTCTCAGCTCGAACCTTCGCTTTCCCGTTCGCAGGACGGGATGGGGTTGGGACTATATATCTGTAAGCAGAATATCGATAACCTAGGCGGCAAGATTGGCGTCATCAGCGAAATAGGGCAGGGCGCCACCTTCTATTTCACTTTACCTCTATAATTTTTTACATAAAACCTATGAGAATCCTTATCGTCGATAACGACCCCAGTACCGTCATCACCCTCAAAGCGCTGCTTTCGAGCAATCCGGCCCTTGACATCGATGTCGCCTATGGCGGCCAGGAAGGGCTGGATATGATGGCCAAGAACCCGGACTATAGCGTAGTCCTGCTCGATATCATGATGCCGGAGGTAAGCGGCATGGATGTCTGCCAAGCCATGGGCAAAGATCCCCGCCTGGCTAAGATACCGGTCCTGCTCATGTCTTCGGCTATGCCCATCCCGCCAGAAGAGTTCGGCCAGTCGCTAAGGAAATCCAGTTCGCTTAGCGTTATCCAAGGCGTGCTAGAGAAGCCTTTCACGACCGAAGACCTGATGGAGAAGATTCGGAAGGTGGCCAGGCGATAGGGCTGCGAAGGAGAAAAAGCCTGCTTTTAGATGGCTTGTCCAGTTATTTTAATCCAAGCCTTATCACGGGCTTATTGGCTTGGTTCCTAAGCCCTTTTTATTTTTTATATCCCTCTTTCGGGCTAATCGCCCGTTTTTCCTTGACTTATTTTTCAATCTTTGATAAATTTTATAGGTCAATTTTAACAAAGAGATCCTGGGTTTCAGGATTGTTTTTAGTATAAGAGAAAGTATTATGCCAACAATCAACCAATTAGTGCGCAAGGAAAGGAAGACCGTGAAGAAGGGTAAGCAGACCCTCGTTTTGCATACCAGCCTGGATTCTTTGCACCGGAAGAAGAACGTTAATGCCAAGGGTTCGCCTTTTAAACAGGGCGTCTGCCTTAAGGTAACCACTACCACTCCGAAGAAACCGAACTCCGCTCTGCGTAAGATCGCTCGTGTCAAGCTCAGCAACGGCATGGAAGTGACGGCGTATATTCCGGGCATGGGCCATAACCTGCAGGAGCACTCCATCGTACTGGTGCGCGGCGGCAAGACCAAGGATCTTCCGGGCGTCCGCTATAAGATCGTCCGTGGTGTCTATGACACCCAGGGCGTCGATGCCCGGCGCAAGGGCCGCAGCCGCTATGGTGCCAAGAGACCCAAAGCTTAATCGATAAAAAATATTAATATAACAGCCTACCGCTAATCTGTAATAGCTGACGGTTAACGGTTCACCTGTAATTATGAGAGGAAAAGCCGCCCCGAAAAGGGACATACAAGGGGATGTTAAATACAATGATAAAAGCATCGCCAAATTCATCAACTATATCATGGAGATGGGCAAGAAAAGCGC
>CAZSAA010000001.1:18945-23983 GCA_964604915.1 uncultured Gammaproteobacteria bacterium | reverse complement strand
AAGATGGCTGAAGCCAATAAGGCTTTTGCTCACTTTAGCAAATTTAAGAAGAAATAATATATGCCTCGTGATTATTCGCTAGACAACATCCGCAATATCGGCATCATGGCTCACATCGATGCCGGCAAGACGACGTTTACCGAACGCGTCTTATTCTACACCGGCAGGAAACATAAGATCGGCGAAGTGCACGAAGGTGCGGCCGAGATGGACTGGATGGAACAGGAAAAGGAGCGCGGCATCACCATTACTTCCGCGGCCACTACTTGTTTCTGGAAGGGTAAAAAGATCAATATCATCGACACTCCAGGACACGTCGACTTCACTGTCGAGGTGGAACGATCTTTGCGCGTCCTTGACGGCGCTGTTGCCGTTTTCGACGGTCAGGCTGGCGTAGAGCCGCAGTCCGAAACCGTCTGGCGCCAAGCGGACAAATATAATGTCCCTCGTCTCTGCTTCGTCAACAAGATGGACAAGATGGGCGCCGACTTCTATATGTCCCTGAATTCTATCCGCACCCGTTTGAATCCTAACGCGGTCGCCATCCAACTGCCTATCGGTGCGGAAGACAACCTTAGCGGCGTCATCGACCTTATCGCGGAAAAAGCATACCGCTTCACTGGCGCTAGCGGTGAGAATATCGAAGAGATCGATATCCCCGAAGACATGAAAGAGAAAGTCGCCAAGTATCGCGCTGAGATGATCGAGAAAGCGGTAGAGTGCTATGAGCCGGCTATGGAAAAATACCTGGGCGGGGAAGAAGTGAGCATCGAAGAGATCAAGCTTTCCATCCGGATCGGCGTGATTGCTAACAAGATTTATCCCGTTCTCTGCGGCACCGCGTTGCAGAATATCGGCATCCAGCTCGTGCTCGACGCCGTGACCGAATACCTTCCGTCCCCGCTTGACGTGCCAGCTATCGAGGGTACTGACATCAATGATCCAGAAAAGAAAGTAGGGATAAAGGCCAATGATGACGCTCCGTTTGCCGGCTTGGCTTTCAAGATTGCCACCGATCCGTTCATAGGTAAGCTCTGTTTCGTCCGCGTCTACCAAGGCGTCCTCACTTCCGGCTCATATATCATCAATGCTTCGACCGGTAATAAGGAACGCGTAGGACGTCTCGTGCGCATGCATGCTAACCACCGCGAGGAGATCAAAGAATTATACGCTGGCGATATCGCTGCCGTTATCGGCCTCAAGAATACCACTACCGGCAACACTCTGTCCGATGAGAACCACCCGGTCTTGCTCGAGTCTATCGTGTTCCCGGAACCGGTCATCAAGATCGCCGTGGAACCCAAAACCAAGGCTGACCAGGAGAAGATGGGCGTCGCCCTATCCCGCTTGGCTGAAGAAGATCCGACTTTCCGCGTCGAGACCGACGAAGAGACCAACCAGGTCCTTATTTCCGGCATGGGCGAATTGCATTTGGACATCATCGTCGACCGCATGAAGCGCGAATTCGGCGTGGAAGCTAACGTCGGCAAACCACAGGTATCATATCGGGAAACTATCAAGAGTACCGCGGAAGCGGAACATAAATACGTAAAGCAATCGGGTGGACGTGGTCAATATGGACATTGCTCCTTGCGTGTCGAACCGTCCGGAGAAGGCGGTGGCTATGAGTTCCTCGATGAGGTCAAAGGCGGCGTCATCCCGAAGGAATTTATTCCGGCTATTGAAAAAGGCGTCAAGGAGGCCATGCTATCTGGCGTGGTCGCCGGTTATCCGATGATCGATGTCAAGGTGGCCGTCTTCTACGGCAGCTACCATGAAGTCGACTCTTCTGAACTCGCTTTCAAGATGGCTGGTATCTTCGCCTTCAAGGAAGCCTGTCAGAAAGCCGGCGCTATCTTGCTTGAGCCGATGATGAAAGTGGAAGTGGTAACTCCGGAAGAATATATGGGCAACGTTATCGGCGACCTCAATTCCAAGCGCGGTCAAATAGAAGAGATGGTCGACCGTCCCAACAGTATCAAAGCTATCCATGCCAAAGTGCCGCTTGCTGAGATGTTCGGCTATGCGACCGCCCTGCGCTCAATGAGCCAAGGACGCGCCAGCTATACCATGGAGTTCTCTCATTATAGCGAAGTACCGCGTAACATCCTTGAACAGATTAAGGAAAAGGGAGGGAAGTAGCGCGAGCTCGCCTACCGATCATATGAGTTTCGAACAGACTTTCAATCGAATACTAAAGCTCATCAATCGCACCGGCGATAGGGTGATAGTCTGGGACCGCCAAGAGCCGTCTGAGCCATTCGTGCTCATGCCACTTAGCCGCTACGAGGATCTGGCCGTTGATACGGCGACGAAACCGTCGATAGATAGCGGGAATCCGGCATTGACAGGAGAAGATTTAGCTGATAAGATAAATGTTGAAATATCCAACTGGAAGCATGAAGATGATTCCCAATATATAGAGGAGGAATTTAAGGCGCGCAATCCGTGGAAAATCCCAGAAGGGATTAAGCGGAAAGCCCAGGCGGATGAGGAGGAGAAAAGATAAAGAAAAAAGTTTAAGATAAAAGATAAAAAATAATTTTAATTTTATGACGGCTGGTTTCCTCTAGAAGGAAAGAAACCCCGATAGGGGGCCGCATACCAAACAAATGGCAGAAAAATTTGACCGTTCCAAACCGCACGTCAACATCGGTACCATCGGCCACGTTGACCACGGGAAGACCACTCTGACCGCCGCTATGTTGGCGGTGTTCGGCGCTCATGGTATGAACGCTTCCAAGAAGGGTGTTAATGAAATCGATTTCGCTCCGGAAGAAAGGGAGCGCGGCATTACCATCGCTACCGCTCACGTAGAGTATGAATCAGCCACTAGGCACTATGCCCACGTCGATTGTCCGGGCCACGCTGATTATGTCAAGAACATGATCACTGGTGCCGCTCAGATGGATGGGGCTATCTTGGTGGTTTCCGCGACTGACGGCCCAATGCCGCAGACCCGCGAACACATCCTCTTGGCCAGGCAGGTAGGCGTCCCTTATATCATCGTTTTCCTTAACAAGTGCGATATGGTAGAGGATAAGGAACTCATCGACCTCGTTGAAGAAGAAATCCGCGATTTATTGAAGAAGAACGAATTCCCTGGAGATACTACCCCGATCATTCGCGGTAGCGCCCTTAAGGCTCTCGAAAATCCGACCGGCCCTGACGCTGAACCAGTCATGAAGCTCATGGAAGCTATCGATTCATATATCCCGACCCCGGTTCGCGATACTGAGCATCCTTTCTTGATGCCGGTTGAAGACATCTTCTCTATCGAAGGTCGCGGCACCGTGCTTACCGGTCGTATCGAAAGAGGCGTAGTCAATATTGGTGACGAAGTCGAGATTGTCGGCTTGATGGACACCAAGAAGACTGTCGTTACTGGCGTCGAGATGTTCAAGAAGTCGCTCGATAGAGGTCAGGCTGGCGATAACGCCGGACTGCTCGTCCGCGGCACCAAGAAGGATGAAGTCCAGAGAGGACAGGTCCTTTGCAAGCCGGGCACCATCACTCCGCACACCGATTTCGAAGCTGAAGTATATGTCCTAGGCAAGGACGAAGGCGGCCGCCATAAGCCGTTCTTCAAGGGCTACAAGCCTCAGTTCTATATCCGCACCACCGATGTTACCGGCGAGATTGAACTCCCGGAGGGCGTTGAGATGGTTATGCCTGGCGATACTGTAAATTTGAAGGTGAAGCTCATCGCTCCGATCGCTATGGAAGATAAGATGAAGTTTGCTATCCGCGAAGGTGGCCGCACGGTCGGCGCCGGCGTGGTGACTAAGATAATCAAGTAACCGCTTTAGCCCGCTCTTCCCGTAAGGGCGGGCTTATAGCGTTTATTTATTAATAAGACAAAGAGAAACTGCTATGTCTGAAACTAAAAAAGAAGAGCAAAAGAAAGAAGATTACAAGCAGAAGATCAGGATAAAGATCAAAGCTTTCGATCACAAGATCGTGGACCAGTCCACTAAGACTATCATCCAGACGATAGGCCGCAGCGATGCGCAATTTTTCGGTCCGGTACCGCTTCCGACCGAAAAGAAGAAATATACCGTCAATCGCTCTACTTTCGTGCACAAGGATGCGCGCGACCAGTACGAGATGAGGATCCATAAGCGGATCATCGATATCCTTGACCCCAATGCCAAGACCATTGAAGATTTGACTAATCTCAACCTTCCAGCCGGTGTTGACGTCGAGATAAAAATGCAGTAAACTAAAAGCAATCGTTTTTTAAGTCCTTGTCAATTGTCTAAACAACTCTTCCGTCCTTAAGGAGGGAAGAAAGTGTTTCTACGAAAGTCAGGGAAAAATTTGGAGGCAATCAGCTAAAAAAACAACCTTTTTCCGTTTCTTCCCCCTAGTTTTTGTTTTTTTGAAGCTGGCCATAGACCAGTTTTTTGTTTTAATCATATGAAATTCATCTTAGGAAGCAAAATGAATATGACCCAGATCTGGGTCAACGATAAGGTAGTCGCCACCACCCCGGTTCAAGCCGGCCCTTGCGTGGTAAGCCAAGTCAAGACTGAGAGCAAGGACGGATATTCCGCCCTCCAGCTCACTTTTGGTAATCGCAAAGCTAAGAATTTGAAGAAACCCCAGCGCGAGAAATTCGGCAAATTGAACCTTTCTCCCGCCCATGTCCGCGAATTCATCGTTGATAAGAAGGTTGAAGCTAAAGCCGGTGACCAGATTTCCGTCGCTACCTTCAATGTCGGCGACAGCATCGATGTTACCTCCGTCTCGAAAGGCCGTGGCTTCCAAGGCGTAGTCAAGCGTCATCACTTTGCCGGCGACCGTAAGACCCATGGTAATAAGGATCAGCTGCGCATGCCTGGTTCTATCGGCCCCAAAGGTCCGGCTCACGTCTTCAAGGGTACCCGCATGGCTGGCCACATGGGTAACGAGCGTGTCACCGTCAAGAATTTAGAAGTAGTCAAGATTGATCTGGAAAATAACATATTATACGTCAAGGGCGCAGTCCCGGGCGGCGTCAATGCCTTGATCATGATCAAGGGCACGGGCGAATTGG
>CAZSAA010000001.1:0-18935 GCA_964604915.1 uncultured Gammaproteobacteria bacterium | reverse complement strand
AACGGCTAAGCAGCCGGTTGAGACCCAAGCGGAAGCCGCTCCGGTCGAAGTAACTGAAGAGAAGCCGGCTGAGGTCGCTCCAGAAGTACCGGCGGAGGAAGTTGTCCCGGTTGAGGCTAAATAAATTTCAAAATAAGTTGTCGATATATGTCCGTAAAAATCAAATTATACAACCAGGAAGCCAAGGTGCTGGAAGACATGGAAGTGTCGGATAAGGTGCTGGGAGTGAAGGCGAGCGCCGCTCTCCTGCATCAAGCAGTGGTCGCCCAGATGGCTAACGCCCGTCAGGTCCTGGCTCATACCAAAGATCGCAGCGAAGTGCGCGGTGGCGGCAAGAAGCCGTGGAAACAGAAGGGAACTGGACGCGCCCGCGTCGGCTCCAGCCGTTCTCCGTTATGGGTAGGCGGCGGCGTCACTTTCGGTCCGACTAAGGATAGGAATTTCTCCCAGAAGATAAACAAGAAGATGAAACAAAAGGCGATCGCCATGGCCTTGTCCGATAAGCTGGGCCAGTCTAGCCTCGCCATCCTCGATTCCTTCAAGGTAGAGGAGTTCAAGACCAGGCAGGTCAATTCCATCTTAGCTAAGTTCGAGAAGGAGATCTTCAAGACCGATCGCCGTAACATCCTCATCATTTCCGGTACCAAGGATGAGAAGGCTAAATATTCCAGCCGCAACCTGACTGGAGTGAAATTAATCAACCAGGAAAATATCAATATTGTCGATTTGCTTAAATACCGCAACTTGCTCGTCACTAAGGACGTGATCAAGAAGCTGGAAGAGCAATATAGCAAATAAGGGAAAAATCTATGGCGTCAACCGATAAAAAAACCAAAGAAGTGAAGGAAGAGAAGAAGCCGGCCAAGAAAGCCGTAGCCAAGAAAGAGGCTCCGGCCAAGGAAAGCGCGGCTAGCATGAAAGAGCTATATTCTCCCGAATCCTCTGCTAAGAAATCCTCTTCCAGCAGCAAGAAAGCCGCCCCGAAGAGTAACTATAAGGGGGCATATCGCGTGCTCGAGAGCCCGCTCGTGACCGAGAAGGCCGCTAATTTAGGCGCTTTGGGCCAGTATGCTTTCGTAGTCGCCGAGGGAGCGAACAAGATCGAAGTCCGCAAGGCGGTGGAAGCCGTCTATGGCGTCAGCGTCCAGGGCGTCAATATCATCCGCATGCAGGGCAAGCGAGTAAGCCGCGGCCGCATCCGCGGACAGCGCAAAGACTGGAAGAAAGCGATCGTCACTTTGAAGAAAGGCGATAGTATTCAATTATACGAAGGCGTTTAGTTAGAAAATACCAATAAACACATATGGGAATCAAAAAAGTAAAACCGAATACCCCAGGACGTCGCGAAGCTAATTTCGATGATTTTGCCGATATCACGACCAGCAATCCGCACAAGAAGCTCCTTATCATGAAGAAGCGCGCTTCGGGCCGCAATGCCCAAGGCAAGATTACCGTCCGTCATCGTGGCGGCGGCGAGAAGCGCTATATCCGGATAATCGATTTCAAGCGCGATAAGTTTGATATCCCCGCTACCGTGGCTACCATCGAATATGATCCGAACCGCGGTGCTCGCATCGCCTTGCTAAATTATGCGGATGGCGACAAGCGCTATATTGTCTCTCCGGTCGGACTCAAGATCGGCGACAAGATCCAGAGCGCTAAGAAACTCATCGAGATAAAGCCAGGCAATGCTATGCCCGTGGAGTTCATCCCAGCTGGCGTAGCGATATATAACGTCGAATTAGAACCAGGCCGCGGCGGCAAGATTGCTCGCGGTGCCGGAAACGCCGTGTTCGTCATGGGCGTAGAGAAGAAATATGCCCAACTAAAGATGCCAAGCGGCGAGATCCGCCTGGTGAAGAAGGAGTGTCTCTGCGTCGTCGGCCAAGCCAGCAATCCGGACAAGCGCCATATCATACTAGGTAAGGCTGGCCGCAGCCGCCATTTGGGCATTCGCCCGACCGTCCGCGGTACCGCCATGAATCCGAATGACCATCCGCACGGCGGCGGTGAAGGTAACCAGCCTATCGGCTTGCGCCACCCGAAGACTATGTGGGGCAAACCCGCTCTGGGCGTGAAGACTAGGCGCAAAGGACGCTCTGACAAATTGATCGTCAAGCGCCGGGCCAAGAGAAAATAATAACTTACGAATATGTCAAGAAGTTTGAAAAAAGGACCCTACGTCAATCCTAGAATAGTTAAGAAGATCCAAGACTTGAAGCCCGGCGATAAGACGGTGATCAAGGTTTGGGACCGCGCCTGCTCCATTACTCCGGAGATGGTCGGCTTCACTATTGGCGTCCATAATGGCCGGCAGCATACCCCGGTGTACGTAGTAGAAAACATGGTCGGTCATTGCCTTGGCGAATTCGCCCCGACCAAGAAGTTCGTCTCCCATGGCGGCAAGATAGCTAAGGCTCAGGCTAAATCCTAAAGCAATTAAAGGTATAATTATTACTCCAATCGTATGGAAATAAAAGCAAGTTTGAATCATCTAAGGATGTCGCCCCAGAAGGTCCGCCTGGTTATTGATTTGGTCAGGAAGATGCCAGTAGAGAAGGGTATCGCCCAGCTCAAGTTCAGCGGCAAGAAGGCCGGCCTACCGGTTGTCAAGCTGATCCAGTCGGCTATCGCTAACGCTTCCGACCTATATAACCTCGACAAGTCCAACCTTTTTATCAAAGAAATCCGGGCGGACGAAGGTTTGACGCTCAAGCGCTGGATGCCTAAAGCTCATGGCCGCGCCACCCTCATCCGCAAGAGAGGCTGCCATATCCGCTTAGTGCTCGCTGAGATAAACGAGAGCGGCAAACGCGAGAAGAAAGAAGCGCCGAAAGCCGAAGCACCGGTCAAGCTCTCCGACCTGTCCAAGCAAGCGGAAAATGACAAGAAATCCGCTAAGAAGGAAGAAGGCGGCAAGAAGGAAGAAGCTAAGATTGAATCCAAGGAAGGGAAGGCCAAAGCCAGCAAAGGCGACGCCGGTTCCAAGGGATTTTCCGCTAAAGTCTTCCGACGCAAGGCCGGCTAAGCGATAATAGAGATAACTAACGCATCAAATATGGGTAAAAAAGTCAATCCAAAGGTAATGAGAATGGGGGTCACCAAGACTTGGCCTTCAGTGTGGTTCGAAGACGGCAATAACTATATCAAGAATATCCAGCAGGACATCAGCGTCAGGCGCTACCTGATCAAGATCCATAAGGAAGCCGGGATAGATAAGGTAGAGGTGCGCCGCAGCATCGGCCGCATCGAGATCGATATCTGGACCGCTAAGCCCGGCGTCATCATCGGACGCGGTGGCAACGGCATCGAAGACCTGAAAAAGACCCTGCACGAGAAATTCCTCAAGACTTTCCGCATGGGTGAGATCAATCTCAACGTGAAAGAGGTGGAACGCCCGAATCTCAGCAGCCAGATCCTAGTCCAGAGCATAATCATGGATATCGAGAAGCGCATGCCTTTCCGCAAGGTGATGAAACAGACTATCTCCAAGGCCGAGAGAGCCGGAGCCATGGGAGTCAAGGTTGTTATCAGCGGCCGTCTCAATGGCGCTGAAATCGCCCGTACCGAGAAGCTCGTATCCGGCAAAGTACCGCTCCAGACTCTGCGCGCCGACATCGACTATTCCCGCGGCGCTGCCCATACCACATATGGCGCCATCGGCATCAAGGTCTGGGTGTATAAGGGGGAAGTGTTCGACAAGGAGAAGGATGAGAACGGCCAGGTAATTGAATAATCGTATTAAATTGACAGATATATATGTTGATGCCTAAAAAAACCAAACACAGGAAAGATCATAAGCGCCGCCGTGGCGGCACCGCTACCCGTATCGTCGATATCAGCTTCGGCAGCTACGGTCTCAAGAGCATGGGTGCCCACTGGATAAACGCCAGGCAGATCGAATCTGCCCGCCGCGTCATTACCAGATACATCAAGAAGGGCGGCAAGATGTGGATCAGGATATTCCCGGATAAGCCGGTTACCGCTCATGGTGGCGAACTGCCGATGGGTAAGGGTAAAGGCGCGGTTGACTACTACGTCGCCGTGGTCAAGCCCGGTACCGTGCTGTTCGAGATGGAAGGAGTCGATGAGGCGACCGCTAAGACCGCGCTCGAACTCGCTGGCCACAAGCTTCCGGTGCAGTGTAAATTCATAAGCAAGTAACCATATGGAATTCAAAGAATTAAAGAATAAGGATCTAGGCGAGCTCAAGGCGTCTTTGACCGAGAATCGGGAGAAGCTGCGCGAGCTCAGATTCAAGGATTCCAGCCGCCAACTCAAGAATATCCGCGAGATAAGGATAGTCAAGAAGTCGGTAGCTAAGATAATGACCGCTATCAATTCGATGCGCGGCCAAGATTCTAAATAATCAATAATATGGCCGAGAATAAAACTAACAACAAGAAGCCAGTCGCTGCCAAGAAGCCAGCCGTCCGGAAACCAGCCGTTAAGCCAGCCGTGAAGAAGGCTGTTACTCCGTCGCCGGAAAAGGAAGCGGAAGCGGGAGCGGTTATCGAGAAATTCATCCGCAAATTCGCCGGAGTCGTGGTTAGCGGCAAGAACGACAAGACCGTAATCGTTTCCGTGGAATCGGTCAAGATGCACCCGAAGTATAAGAAGAGATATACCGTAAGCCGCCGCTATAAGGTCCATGATGAGAAGAACCAGTATAAGGAAGGGGACAAGGTGTCTTTCATTCCTTGCCGCCCTTTGAGCCGCGATAAGCGCTGGCGCGTATTATACAACTAAACCCATATGATCCAAGTACAAACAAGACTAAAAGTAGCTGATAATTCCGGCGCCAAGATGGTCGAATGCATCAAGGTGATCGGCGGCTATAAGAAGCGCTATGCCCATGTCGGTGAGGTCATCGTGGCCGCCGTCAAGAGCGCCACTCCGCATGCCGCTATCAAGAAAGGCGACGTGGTCAAGGCGGTCGTCGTGCGCACCAGCAAGGAGATCAGGCGGGCTGACGGTTCATACCTTCGCTTTGACGACAATGCTTGCGTGATTATCAATGATAAGGAGAAGAAAGAACCTAAGGGCACCCGTATTTTCGGGCCCATCGCCCGTGAAGTCAGACGGGCTGGTTGCGTCAAGATCGCCTCGCTCGCTCCGGAAGTGCTATAGGCATAAATAATTTGGCTAATATGAATATCAAGAAAAACGATAAAGTAAAGATGCTTTCCGGCAAGGACAAGGGCAAGACTGGTAAGGTTCTGCAGGTCATCCCCAGTGAAGGCAAAGTCAGCGTCGAAGGGCTCAATCTGCTTATCAAGCACTTGCGCGCCCAGCGCCAAGGCGAAAAAGGCCAGCGGATCGAGTTCCCATCTTTCGTGGACGCCTCCAATGTCGCGCTCGTCTGCCCCAAATGCGGCCAGGCGGCTCGTATTCAGCATAAGGTGAGCGAAGTAGAGGGAAAGACTAAGAAATACCGGACTTGTCAGAAGTGCAAGGAAGTGATTGATTAATTTTCATATACTGCATCCATATGAGACTAAAAGATAAATACAAGAAAGAAATCAGCCCTGAGCTAAAGGAGAAGTTTGCTTTCAAGAACGTCAACCTGGTCCCGAAGCTCCAGAAGGTCGTCCTTAACGTCGGCGTTGGCAAATCCGCCAAAGAGAAGGAATTCTTAGCCTATGTCGCCAAGAACCTGGAGAAACTTACCGGTCAGAAATCCGTCTTTACCTTGGCTAAGAAATCCATCTCCGCTTTCAAGGTAAGAGAAGGAATGACCGTGGGCGTCAAGGTGACTCTCCGCGGCCAGCGCATGTATGATTTCATTGAGAAACTGGTCGGCATCACTTTCCCTCGCGTCCGCGACTTCCGCGGTATCGATGAGAATATCGTCGATCGCACCGGCAACATGACTATCGGCTTCAAGGATCACTCGGCTTTCCCGGAAATCAAGGTGGAAGATGTCGAGAGCATATTCGGCCTGGAAGTCTGCGTCAGCAGCACCGCTAAAAACAAGGAAGAAGGATTAGCCCTGTACCGTTCCCTCGGGTTCCCCTTTAAAAAGACTAACAAGTAACCTATATGGCCAGAACAGCATTAATAGTAAAAGCGAAAAGGAAGCCGAAGTTCTCCACCCGCAAGATCAACCGTTGCTGGAGATGTGGACGTAACCACGGCTATATGCGCGATTTCGGCCTGTGCCGCATATGTTTCCGCGAATTGGCCGATAATGGCGACTTGCCAGGAATCAAGAAGTCGAGCTGGTAATCCTTAATTAATCAATCAATATTCTATAAGTAAAAAAATATGACAGATCCAATAGCAGACATGTTTACTAGAATCAGGAACGCTTCTGCCGTCAGGAAAACTGAAATTCTGTTGCCCATGAGCAAGGTAAAATACCAGGTCGCCAAGATCCTGGAGCTTGAGGGTTGGATAAAGAAGGCCGAGGTAATTCCCGGCAGCGCCGAAGCTGACCGTCATAATTTCGACCAGCTCAAGATCAGCCTGAAATATAAGAAGGACGGTAAATCCCAGATCAGCCACATCCAGCGCGTCAGCACTCCTGGTTCCCGCGTCTATGTCAATCGTGAACAGCTCCCCAACGTCTTGAATAATTTCGGTATCGCCATCGTTTCCACCTCTAAAGGCATGATGACCAACAAGCGCGCCAGGAAAGAAAATATCGGCGGCGAGCTTATCGGCGAAGTATACTAGTACTAGTAATCATATAAATCTATGTCACGTTTAGGAAAACTACCAATCGCTATCCCCGCCGGAGTGGAAATCAAGGTTAGCGGCAAGAACATATCGGTCAAGGGCCCTAAGGGCGAGCTCAAGCGCGAGTTGCACCCAGCTATCAAGATCGAGATCGCTGATAACCAGATCAAGGTAACTTCTGATTTGGAACTCAAGGAAGGCAAAGCTCTCTGGGGACTTTTCCGCGGCCTTATCGACAATATGGTGACCGGAGTTAGCACTGGCTTCACTAGGAAGCTCGAGATAAACGGTGTCGGCTATCGCGCCGCAGTCGCCGGCAAGACTATAAACTTCAATCTCGGATATTCGCACCCGATCGCTTTCCCGCTGCCTGATGGTATCACGGCCGTCGCCGAGGGTAACGTTATCACCCTGAGCGGATTCGATAAGACTTTGCTCGGCGATACCGCCTATAAGATCCGCCGTTTGAGGAAGCCGGAACCGTATAAGGGTAAGGGCGTCAAGTACGCCGAAGAGGTGATCCGCCGCAAGGCCGGAAAATCCGCTACTAAAGGCAAATAGTAAATTTTAGGATATGAAAAATACCAAACAAATAAAACAAGCCAGGAGAAAAGCGAGAGTGAGAGCGAAAGCTAGCGGCACCGCTTCTTTGCCCCGCCTTTCCGTCTTCCGTTCTAATCGTGGCATGTATGTCCAACTGATCGATGACCAGAAGGGGCAGACTATCATAAGCGCCCATAGCCGAGAACTAAAAGAGAAGGGCAGCAAGACCGACGTCGCGACCGGGCTAGGCAAGCTCATCGCTGAGAAAGCTCTGGCTAAGAAGATAGAAGCTATCGTATTCGACCGTTCTTCATATAAGTATCACGGACGCGTCAAAGCGCTCGCCGAGAGCGCGCGCGAAGGCGGATTGAAATTTTAATTTGTAAAGCATCTACATATGGCAGACGAAAAAAAAGACAATATCAAGCCCAAGGTTGCACCGGCCGGACGGCCTGGCGATAGGCGGACTGGCACTGGCCAGACCGGTGAACGCAAGCGTCCTGGTGGCGGCCGCGGTGGCAAATTCAGCCGCGATGATAAGAAAGACGAATTCGACCAGCGCATCCTCGACTTGGCTCGTGTGACTAGAGTTATGGCCGGCGGCAAGAGGATGAATTTCCGCGCTTGCGTGGCCATCGGCGATCGCAAGGGCTCGGTTGGCGTCGGCGTCGGCAAAGGAGCCGATGTCACTATGGCCATCAATAAGGCAGTCAACCGCGCCAAGAAGACTTTGGTCAAGGTCAACACCGTCAATGATACTATCCCGCATGAAGTCCTCCATTCCGAAGGCGCCGCTAGCTTGGTTATCAAGCCGGCTCGTCAGGGAAGAGGGGTCATCGCTGGCGGCGTTATCCGCGTCATCTTCGAGCTGGCCGGAGTCAAGAACGTCAGCAGCAAGATGTTAGGCGGCAGCAGCAACAAGATCAATAATGCTCGCTGCACCATCACCGCCCTGTCCATGCTCCGCAGCGGTTCCCGCAAGCAAGACTAAAGCCAAATAATCCTTTATACATATGTTGTCATTAAACGAAATAAGGTCCGCCAAGGGCGCGACGAAGAAGAGGAAACGCGTCGGACGCGGCAATTCGTCCGGCCACGGCACTTATAGTACCCGCGGTCTCAAGGGCCAGAAATCTCGTTCCGGCGTAAGCGGCCTCAAGCGCCTGGGCATGCGCAAGCAATTGCTCCAGACCCCTAAGGCCAGGGGCTTCCATTCTGATAAGCCGAAGAACCAGGTAGTCTCGGTCAAGGATATCAATAATAATTTCAAGGACGGAGAGATAGTAAATGCCGCTATCCTCTTGGAGAAGGGCCTTATCAAGCACATCGCCCGCCCGATCAAGGTCCTGGGCAAGGAGAAGCTTTCGGTCAAAGTGACTTTTACCGGCATCAAGATGAGCGGCAGCGTCCATCTCCAAGCCGAATAAACCCATATATCTATGTTTGCCAAGCTCGAACAAATCTGGAAAGCTAAAGATCTCAGGAATAACATCCTATTCGTCCTCCTGATGTTGGCGGTTTTCCGCTTAGCCGCCCACATTCCCATCCCGGGAGTGGACGCGGTCGCCCTCAAGAACTTGTTCGCTTCTAACCAAGTATTGGGGTTGATGAACCTGTTTTCCGGCGGTAGCATGGAGAATTTTTCCATCATGATGATGGGCGTCGCTCCTTATATCACCTCCTCCATCATCTTCCAGCTGCTCGCTATGGTCGTTCCTAAATTAGAGCAGATGCAGAAAGAGGAATCTGGCCAGAAGAAGATAAATTCCTGGACCCGCTGGCTTACCGTTCCGCTCGCCGCCCTGCAGGCCTATAGCATGATCAGTCTCCTTAACAGCTCTAATCGCCAGATATTGGCCAATACCGGCCTGTTAGATATGGCTATCATGGTCACCGTCATTACCGGCGGTACCATCCTGCTCATGTGGCTCGGCGAGCTCATTTCGGAAAAGAAAATCGGCAACGGCATTTCCATCCTTATCTTCGCCGGTATCATTTCCGCTCTGCCCAGCAGCATCCAGCAGATTTTTCTTAGTTTCGATCAGACCCAACTGGTAACCTTGCTCGGCTTTATCTTACTGGCGATAGTCACCGTAGTCGGCGTCGTGGTCATTAACGAAGGCCAGCGCAATATTCCGGTCCAATACGCCCGGCAAATAAGGGGCAGCCGCGCTTTCGGCGGTACCTCTACCCATCTGCCTATCCGCGTCAATATGGCTGGTGTTATGCCGATCATCTTCGCCATCTCTATCGTGATGTTTCCACCCATGATTGCCCAGTTCTTCATCCACGCCAAAACCGCTTGGATCGCCCAGTTTTCTGAGTGGGTTATTACCATCTTCAATAACCAGCTTTTCTACGGCATCTTCTATTTCGTGATGGTCTTCGCGTTCACTTATTTCTATACCGAAGTTATCTTCCATCCCGACCGTATTTCTGAGAACCTACAGAAGCAAGGCGGTTTCATCCCCGGCATCCGTCCGGGCAAGCCGACCGCCCAATACCTGGAGAAGGTTACCTACAAGATAATGCTCGGCGGCGCGCTCTTCCTGGCTCTTATTGCTGTGTTGCCACTGATCGTCCAAGCTTTTACCGGTATAAGGTCGTTAACTATTGGCGGTACCAGTTTGCTTATCGTAGTAGCGGTAGTCATTGATACAGTCAAACAAATTCGTTCTCAGATGACTATGCGTGAATACGACGGATTATAGGGAGAAATGCCATATCCTTCAATCCATATATAGTCGGAAAGACCCTTGGAAAAGGGTCTTTTGGTATCAGGGGGTTCAAGGTTGATTAATCGTATCAATATGATACGATTAAGGCAGGTAAATGATACGAATTTAAGGGGAAAAAGGATATATTAACAGAAGAATCATATGGATCTAAAGGATATCGCGAGGCAGGCTAAGGATATGCCTGATTGGAAGATAGAGCGGGAATTCAAGGAGTTCTTCATCAAGAACAAGGAGAGTTTCCGTTATCTTAATGACAGCAATAAGGAGGTGATCTTCGGACTCATCGATAGCTATAAGGATAAGGCGAGGCGAGGCGTCCACCCGTCCGGGACAGATATCCGGCGCGATATCCATAACCTCTGGCGCAAGCGCTTGGATCTAGGCCTCAGGGAAAATGATTTGGACCTGATCAAAGATATACTGTCTTCCTTTAAGAAAGAAATCGATTAGTTATGATATATAAGAAAAATCCCGCTGAGATAGAGGCGATACGCCAAGGCGGTAGGATATTAGGACGTATCTTGCAGGAATTAAAAGTTATGGTGGCGCCGGGAGTAGGCACTGCCAGTTTAGAGGCGCATCTTATTTCTGAAATCGCTAAGGCTGGCGGCCGGCCGGCTTTTCTCAACTATCCGATGGGCGGCGGACTATATTTCCCTTCGGCCCTTTGCGCGTCAATAAACGAAGAAGTGGTTCATGGCACGGCTTTGCCTGACCGTATTCTCAAAAGCGGCGACATCATCGACTTAGATATCGGCATGGAGTGGCCCATTCTCCCAGCTATGCGGCAGGAGCTGGGCTTGCCCGTCAATCCTCATTCGGCTCTCGGCGGCTTCTATACTGATACTTGCCTTACCGTCGCGGTGGGGAAGATATCGAGGGAAGAGAAGCGTCTCTTAGCCGTTACGGAAGAATCGCTATACGCTGGCATCAAGGCCGCCAAGCTGGGCAATCGCCTCAGCGATATCGGCGAAGCGGTCGAGAAAGCGGCTCGTCGCCATGGCTATGGCGTCGTTCGCGATATGGTCGGCCATGGCGTCGGCTATCTCGCCCATGAAGATCCCAACGTCTTCAACTATTCTATCCCGAAGGATTCGCGCGAGAATATCCGTTTAGAGGAAGGCATGGTAATCGCTATCGAACCGATGTTCAATCTCGGCACCTGGGAAGTGGAAGAGACGAGCAACGGCATGACTATCGTCTCGGCCGACGGTTCGCCGAGCGCCCATTTTGAGCATTCTGTGGCTATTACCGAGGATGGCCCTCTCATCCTTACCAATTATGACCGCTGATATCATCTATGAAAATTATCTAGGCGTAGACTGGGGCAGCAAGCGTATCGGTCTCGCCTTAGCTGATAGCGAGACCCGTATCGCTCTGCCGTTCAAGACTGTTTCCACCCTTACCGAAGTGATTTCTATCGCGATTGCCGAAGGAGTGGACAAGATAATATTGGGGCAACCTTTGGGCTTGCTAGGCGGTGTGAGCAATGCCGACTTCATCTCTTTCGCTAAGAAGTTGGAAGAAAAAGCTGGGCGGCCGGTGATATTAGCCGACGAGCGCCTAAGCAGCGCGGCGGCTGACGCCCTGAGCCAAGGCGATAGGGATAGGCCGGCGCGGGATGAAATGGCCGCGGCTATCATCCTTCAAGGGTATCTTGATCGCGAAGAAGACGGGTATGGGCGGCAATAGGATGATACGGGCCTTGGTGCTAAGGCGCCAAGCGTATCGTGAACATGATTTGCTCATTGGTGCTTTAAGCCGAGAAGAGGGCTATCTCGAGCTTGTCGCTCGCGGCGCCAAGAAGGCTGGCTCCAAGCTAGCTGGCCACCTGGAGCCGCTCACGGTGAGCGAGATGATGATAATTGGCGGCCGTCATCTAGATTACGTTGCTTCGGCGATAAACAGCGCGTCTTTCCTTAATATCAAGACTGATCTGGATAAGCTGGAATTAGCCGGGCAGGGAATATCTTTTTTCTTTCCTTTCTTGAAGCCGCAGGCTAAGGATCCGGCGATATTTGATTTCTTGGCTGGCGCCTTAGATATCCTTGATCGCTTAGAAACAGGATCCCTGCCAATTTGGGGCGGCTGGTGGTTGCTTTCCTTTAAGTTCCGCATCCTCGCTCTTTCTGGCTATCAGCCAGATTTTTCCTTGGCTTGCGGTCTTTGCCGCCAGGCTCTTTCGCCCGATTCTCCTTTATTTTTCAATCTTCAATCCGGCTCTCTTTCTTGCCAGGATTGTGCCAATAAACCAGAAGGGAAGGACTATACACTTCCTCTCTCCCAGCACGCCCTAGCTATATTCCATTATTTGGCTGGCGATTCGGAGACGATAAAAAAATTGAATGTTAGCCAAAATACTTTGAAAGAAGCGTACCGCTTGCTCGATAGGTTCAAAGGTTATATAATTTAGGGAAAAATAGGAACAAGTCGTACTTTTATAAAAGGAGCGGCGACAGGAAGCCGGCTTCTATTACGCAATGAATTAGGTATAAAATTAATTAAAAAAAGGAAGAATAGTGGAAAAATATTACGAGGTTTTATGTGTGGCTTTCGGCAATCTGGATTTTTGCCTAAGCTACGGGGAGGCTTTCATATTCTTTCGCTGCCCCAAGCGCCTGGCAATCAGGAGCTTTAATATAGCTAAGAGATTCTATCCAGAGTTGAGGCTATATATGGTAAAGAACGACTACTTCATCGACCTGACTCCTTTTACTTGGCCGATGAGGGAAAAGATGAACAAGGCCCTTAATAGGGTCAAGAAAAATAAAGAGAAAGAGCGGTAAATATCTGCTCTTTTTATTTGCCTAAACCTTAGAAATGAGATAATATTTAGGTATCAAATTATCGCTATAAAGCTGTTTTACAGCTAATCTTTTTTATCTCTATGTCCATCATTTCCATTGCCGCGGCTAAGTCCCAGGCTAAGGGGCAAGTGCGCGTCGCCGGCTTCGTCCAGAACCTACGTCTCAAGAAAGAATTGGCTTTCGTCGATCTGCGTGATCGTAGCGGCCTCATGCAGTTAGTATTTGAAGCCAGCGTTTCTCCTGATGCCTTCGCGGTCGCCGCTGATCTTAATTTAGAGTCATACTTGGAGGTGGAGGGGGAATTGCGGGAAAAACCGGCCAAGAAAGGCGAGGAAAACGCGCCCAAGGACTACGAGATGAATGTCAGCGCCGCTATCCTGGTTTCTAAATCGGCAGCGCAATTACCTATCCCGGTCATGCAGAAGGTGGAGAATGAAGCGAACCTCGACTTGCGTTTCGACTATCGTTGGCTGGATTTGCGCAAGCCTGAACATCGCCTCATCTTCCAGGTCTGGACCGAACTGGAGGCGGGCTGCCGTGACTATCTCTTAGCTAACGGCTTCATGCAGATCTATACCCCGGCCTTCATGGGCACGGCGAGTGAGACTGGCTCGGAAGTGTTCGAAGTGAAGTATTTTGATCGCAAGGCCTATCTCGCCCAATCGCCCCAGTTCTATAAGCAAATGGCCATGGCCTCGGGTTTCGAGAAGGTGTTCATGGTCGGCACGGTTTTTAGGGCCGAGCAATCCTTCACTACCCGCCATGTCACCGAGTTCACTGGTTGGGACTTCGAGTTGGCCAATATCTCTTCCCACATTGAATTGATGGATATCGAGGAGGCGATGCTGCGCGTCGCTTTCGCCCGCGTACATGAGAAAGGATTGACCGAGGAAGCAGCCATTTCCGAAGCGGCTTTCCCACGCTGGAGTTTGGCACTCGTGAAGGAGAAGCTCTCCAAAGCAGGCGTGAAGAGCGAGAAAGAGAACGACCTTTCGCCGGAAGAAGAGCGGGAGATCTGCCGCTTAGCCAAGGAAGAGACCGGTAGCGATTTCGTCTTCGTCACTGATTATCCTTGCGCTTCCCGTGCCTTCTATCATATGCGGCACGAGGATGATAATAACCTCACCAAGAGCTTCGACCTGCTATATCGCGGCGTGGAGATAACAACTGGCGCCCAGCGCGAACATCGGGTAGATATCCTGGAAAAACAGGCCGCTGAGAAGGGCATGAACCTTGATGAGCTAAAGGACTATTTATCCTTCTTCCGCTTCGGCTGCCCGGCGCATGGCGGCGTGGGCATCGGCCCGGCTCGCATCATCATGAAGCTGCTCGGTCTCGATAGCGTCAAGGAAGCTTGCTTCCTGCCGCGCGACGTGAGACGCCTTAATCCGTAATCTAACTACATAATCATATGAACAATGACACTAACGCCAAGTATGCCTTCTACTACCTCCTCTCGCTGGCCTCGCTCATCTTTATGGGGCTAGCCGTCGGGATGGTAGCGTTTGGCATTATCGACCGCTCAGTCACTGACGCGCTCGACTATAACTCATACAGCGTTGATAACCAGCTCAAGTTCGGCCTGTCCGCCCTCCTTATCGCTGCCCCGATATACTATTGGATGTCGGCTCTCATTGCCAAGGGCTTGCGCAAAGGCGAACTCGACCGTGAATCCGGCATCCGCCGCTATCTCACCTATTTTATCATCCTGGTCTCTTCGCTAATTATTTTGGGCTTCTTGCTCGGATTGCTCAATAGCTTCCTTTCCGGCGAACTGACTACCCGTTTCATCCTCAAGGCTGTTTCCGTCTTTGTCATCGCTGGTGGCGTCTTCTCATACTACTTGTATGATATCAAGCGCGATGAGGTCAAAGCCAAGCGTCCCACCGCTCGCGTCTTCTTCTTCGCTTCGCTCGCTTTGGTGCTAGCCGCTTTCGTTTCCGCCTGGTTCTTCGTCGAATCGCCCAAGGAAGCGCGCGATAGGCGGCTGGATGATCTGGTGATAAGCAACATGTATAGCGTGGAGAGCGCCATTAATACCTTCTATAGCGAAACCGGCCGGTTGCCTCAGGATATCGATGAGCTCCAGTCGATGAACCAGCTTTCCTTGCCGGAAAACATCTTACTTGATCCAGAGACTAAAGTGGCGATGGAATATCGGACCGTCGATGAAGACACTTTTTCCCTTTGCGCGATCTTTAGGACTGATAGCTTTGACCAAAGGGAAGGGGCGCGTCCGTATATGGGGGTAAATGACCATAGCCATAGGGCTGGATACGATTGCATCGAAAGTGACGTGTGGAACAAGCCAATGGGTGAGAAGACTACTCTGGCCCAGCCGGCCCTCTGATATGATGGATGTCGATACGGGTAAATTCCAAGGGCCGCTTGGCGTACTCTTGCAGATGATCGAGGCGGAAAAGATGGATATCACCGAGATATCCCTCGCCGCCATCGCTGACCAATATGTCCGCTATATCGAAAGCGCCCCAGGCATCGAGGCGGAAGAGATGGCGGATTTCTTGCTGGTAGCGGCGAAATTGTTGTATATAAAGTCAAAAGCCTTGTTGCCATATCTCCAGCTCGATGATGAACAGGATGAGGGGCTAGGCGATTTGGAAAAGCAACTAAGGATGTATAAGGAATTCGTGGAGGCGAGCGAGAAAGTCGCGGCTATCCTCGCCGAGGATCGTTTCCTCTATATCCCTGATCTCTCCAAGACTAGCCGGCGTGGCCGCCTCCAAACTCCTGCCTTCAATCCGCCCAAGTCATTAGTAGTAGATTCTTTGGCTGCAGCGATGTTAGCGCTTATCGAGCGCTTGGAACCGGTCGAGGAAGAATTGGAGAAGGCGACGCTTGAGCCCAAGATCAGCCTGGAGGAGAAGATCGAACGGGTGCGCGAGGTATTGCTCAAGGCGATCCGTTTCAGCTTCAGCCGGCTTATTGAGAATTCCGCTTCCAAGACGGAGATCATCGTTAGCTTCCTGGCCATCCTCGAGCTAGCCAAACAACGGGAGATAGTGTTCGAGCAGGCGGAACTTTTTTCCGAGATTATTGTCAGCCGTAGCGAATCCGAAAATTAATTTATCCAAGATATGCCTATCAGATCACATTTAGAAGCGATCCTCTTCGTTTCACCCAAAGGGCTCACGGCTAAGGAGTTGGCCCAAGCGATCAAGGAAAAACCGGAAGAGGTTGCCGCGGCCATTAAAGAGCTATCCCTCGAATACGAGGCGCAGGGACGCGGTATCCGTATCATCAACAACGGCAGCAAATACCAGATGAGCACGGCGCCGGAAGAATCCGAATTGGCCCGCGACTTCCTCAAGGATGAGGCGAGCGGGGAACTGTCCCAGCCCAGCCTCGAAGCACTCACTATCATCGCCTATCGCGGCCCCATCTCCAAGCTCGACCTGGAGCGGATCCGCGGCGTCAATTGCAGTCTCATCTTGCGCAACCTGCTCATCCGTGGCCTTATCGAAGAAAAATTCGACAAGACCAAGTCGGAAACGTACTATACCGTCTCGCTGGATTTCGTCCGCCATCTCGGCCTCGCCTCCCTTACCCAGCTGCCTGACTATGAGCGGTTGAGCCGCCATGACAATATCGAGCGCGTGCTTGAGGGTACGGCCGGGCAAGAAGGAAAAGATGAATAGTATTATCGCCTTAGTCGTCAATATTCTCGCTTCCTGGTTGCTGGCCCAGGCGCCAGTCTTCCCGCCGGCCCAAGCCTTTTTCGGGGAATTTCTCTGCCGCCGCCCCGGCCTGCCTATCGCGGCTGATAGCCTCATCGTCGCCAAATCGCAACCGGTGCCGGCCGCTATCTTGGTAGCGGAAAGTGCGGCCGTCCTGGCTATCAAGCCAAACATCTATCTCTTGGAGAAAGATGATCAGCAGGTGCGATCGATAGCGTCGATTACCAAGCTCATGACTGCTCTGGTCTTTTTGGACCATAATCCCGGCTGGGACAAGGAATATACGATACGGTCCTCGGACATGGTGCTAGGGGGCATAAACCACCTTTTTCCCGGCGATACGGTTACTGTGAAAGACCTGTTCTATGCCAGCCTAGTCGCTTCTGACAACGTAGCGACCCAAGCTCTGTCCGCGGCGACCGGGTTATCCGAAACAGAGTTCGTCCAGGCAATGGGAGATAAAGCGGCTCATCTAGGCCTATTATCCACTTCTTTCGTCGATCCGGTGGGACTTGGGGATGGAAACGAGAGCAGTGCCCGCGATATCGCCCGTTTGGCCAAGGAAGCCTTCTCTAAACCCGACATCCAGGCTGCCGTGCTCCAACCCTCCTTTTCTTTCACTACTGCCGAGGGCAAGGCTAGGGAAGTGGAATCAACCGACTATTTCACCCGTAGTAGCGGCGATGATATCATCCTGCTTGGCGGCAAGACCGGCTATACCGACGCAGCCGGATATTGCTTCGTCGGCCAGTTCGATGATGGCAGCGGCCGCCAAGTGATCGCCGTGGTGATGGGGACGGATAGTAAGCAGAGCCGTTTTGATGAGACAGAGAAGGCAGTGCGCTGGAGTTTCGCTAATTTCGCCTGGTAGTATGGGAAAAAGGATGCAAGCTATATTGGAAGCGATAAAGGGAGTGATACGGGAGAAGAATCCTGGTTTTTTCAATTTCTGTTGCCGTCGGCGCTGTCTGTTCAAGTTCTGGTTGGTCGGCCTAGCTGCTGGCGCCATCGACCTGTTCGCTTTGTTTGTCATCCATCATTTTCTGGCGGTACCTATCATTTCGGCCGCCACTCTCGCCTTCATAATTTCTTTCTTGCTCACTTTTGGTTTCCATCGCCGTTGGACTTTTGCTGGCGGCTTAGGCGGGAAACGTCAATATTTACTCTATATCCTTAACATCTTCGCCTGCCTCAATCTGAACGCTCTTCTCATGCATCTGCTAGCCAACCGCTTAGGGCTATGGTTTCTCCTTTCGCAATTGGCGGTAAATATAGTAATCGGTCTATATAACTTCCTCATATATCGTTTCATAATCTTCAAATCGTATGGTCCTCGCTGTTCCTAAAGACAAACTAGCTATCCTCGGCCTTTCGATCGATAGTTTCTTGCGTCGGCAGGGATATGCCTCACTCTTCGATCGCCGCGAGAACCAATATAGCTATGCCAGGCGTTTGGGCCGTGACTTCTACCCCCGTTTCCACGTTTATGTCGAGGAAAGGGGAGCGGCGTATCTGGTAAAGCTCCATTTAGACCAGAAAAAGGCCAGCTATGCGGGTGTAGCGCGCCATAGCGGGGAATATGAGGGAGAGCTGGTACGTGGGGAAATCGCCCGTCTAGAGGTCGCTTTACCCGCTGGATTGCCTCCCTTGAAAAATGAGGAGATTTCCGATATAATACCCAAGCACGGAGTCCTGCCGGAAAAGCAGGATACTGTAAAGAAGGCGGGATTTTTCCGCCGATTTTTCAAGAAATAGCCTATGATGCCATCCGAGGAAATCAAGGCCAAGCTTGATATCGTCGACCTTATCCGCGAATATCTGCCACTTAAGGCCGCCGGTACCAACTTCCAGGCGCTCTGCCGCTTCCATTCGGAGAAGAGTCCGTCTTTTCTGGTATCGTCGGATAAACAGATCTGGCATTGCTTCGGTTGCGACCGGGGCGGGGACATCTTTTCCTTTATCATGGAAAAGGAGGGTCTGAATTTTCCCGAAGCCGTTCGCTTCCTGGCGCCCAAGGCGGGGGTAAGTATCGGGCAGTATGATAAGCAGGCATATTCCAAGCGTAACCGGCTGCTAGACATCCTGGACCTGGCTAGGAAATATTATCAGTATAAGCTGGAAAAGAGCGCGGGCGGGCAGAAGATGACCGCATACCTCAAGGAGCGCGGTCTCAAGGCTGAGACGATAGAGGATTGGCAGATCGGCTATAGCGAAGCGGGCTGGGACGGACTATTACAGTTTTTTCTTGACCGGGGCAAGCAAGGCAAGGAAAGGTATCAACCAGAAGAACTATTTGCTGCCGGTCTCCTTATCAAAAAAGATAATGGCCGGGGATATTACGACCGTTTCCGCGACCGCATCATGTTTCCGATCAAGGATGGCAGCGGCAATACCATTGGTTTTTCCGCCCGCATCAACCCGGATAGCCCCGAGGCTAGCCGGCAGGGCAAATACATCAACAGTCCCCAGAC